>JANJWE010000216.1 GCA_024709705.1 Flavobacterium sp.
TTAATAACATTTCCAGGTTCTATATTTTTAGCATTAATTGCCGTTTTTCCGGCAGTTGTAGTTAATCTTATGGGGGTTCAACAAAACTGGGGAATGTTTTTCGGAGGAACATCATTATTGATTATGGTTGGTGTGGCTATCGATACAATGCAACAAATTAATTCCTATTTGTTGAACAGACATTACGATGGTTTAATGAAAAGTGGTAAAAATAGAAAAGCAGTAGCTTAATTTTTATGGCAAAACAATCAGCAATAGAACAAGACGGATCTATCATTGAAGCATTATCAAATGCGATGTTCCGTGTAGAATTAGAAAATGGTCATGTCGTAATTGCCCACATCTCTGGTAAAATGCGTATGCATTACATTAAATTGTTACCCGGAGATAAAGTAAAATTGGAAATGAGTCCATACGATTTGACAAAAGCAAGAATTACTTATAGATATTAAAGCTATTTCAAATGAAAGTTAGAGCATCAGTAAAGAAAAGAAGTGCCGAGTGTATTATTGTACGCAGAAAAGGCAGATTGTACGTTATTAACAAAAAGAATCCTAGATTTAAACAAAGACAAGGATAATTATGGCAAGAATTGCAGGGGTAGATATACCTAAAAACAAAAGAGGAGTTATTGCTTTAACCTATATCTTCGGTATCGGTAAAAGCAGAGCTATTGAGATTTTAGAAAAAGCTCAAGTTAGTCAAGACAAAAAAGTTCAAGACTGGAATGATGATGAAATTGGTGCTATTCGTGACGCTGTTTCCTACTATAAAATAGAAGGAGAGTTGCGTTCTGAAGTATCATTACACATCAAACGTCTTATGGACATTGGTTGTTACAGAGGTATTCGTCACAGAGCTGGTCTTCCTTTAAGAGGACAAAGAACTAAGAATAACTCTAGAACTAGAAAAGGTAAAAGAAAAACTGTTGCTAACAAGAAAAAAGCAACTAAATAATAAGTAATATGGCTAAGACAACAACAAAAAAACGTAAAGTTATCGTTGAATCAACAGGAGAAGCTCATATTAATGCAACTTTCAACAATATCATTATTTCACTTACCAACAAAAAAGGTGAAGTAATTTCATGGTCATCTGCCGGTAAAATGGGTTTTAGAGGATCTAAAAAGAATACTCCTTATGCGGCTCAAATGGCTGCAGAAGATTGTTCTAAAGTTGCACTAGAAGCAGGTCTTAAAAAAGTTAAAGTTTATGTGAAAGGACCAGGAAACGGACGTGAGTCTGCAATCCGTTCTATTCACAATGGTGGAATTGAAGTTACCGAAATTATTGACGTTACTCCAATGCCACACAACGGATGTAGACCTCCTAAAAGAAGAAGAGTTTAATTTGGATTTTCCAAATTACTATATTTAATTAAGTATAACCAAGGTAGATACTGATTATCGAAGGATTTGACCTGAATTCATAATCACTACCTTAAATCAATTTAAAATGGCAAGATATACTGGTCCAAAAACTAAAATAGCTCGTAAATTTGGCGAAGCTATATTCGGAGAAGACAAAGCCTTCGAAAAAAGAAATTACCCTCCAGGACAACACGGTTTGGCTAAAAGAAGAGGTAAAAAATCTGAATATGCAGTTCAGTTAATGGAAAAGCAAAAAGCAAAGTACACTTACGGAATTCTTGAAAAACAATTCAGAAACTTATTTGAAAAAGCGGCAGCATCTAAAGGTGTTACCGGTGAAATCCTTTTACAGTTGTGTGAGGCACGTTTAGATAATGTGGTTTTTAGAATGGGTATCGCTCCTTCTAGAAGAGCAGCTAGACAAATTGTAGGTCACAGACATATCACAGTAAATGGTGAAATCGTTAATATTCCTTCTTATCACTTAAAACCAGGTGATAAAATTGCTGTTCGTGAAAAATCTAAATCTGTAGAAGCTATCAACAGTTCTTTAGCAAACTCTAGTAAAGTTTACGAGTGGATTACTTGGAATAATGACACTAAAGAAGGTACTTTTGTAAGCGTTCCTCAACGTTTGCAAATTCCGGAAAACATCAAAGAACAATTAATCGTTGAGTTATACAACAAATAATAATTGACAGTAGTCGTAATTATGGCAATATTTAATTTTCAAAAGCCCGATAAAGTTATCATGATCGATTCAACCGATTTTGAAGGTAAGTTTGAATTCAGACCTTTAGAACCCGGATATGGATTGACAGTTGGTAACGCTTTAAGAAGAGTTTTGCTATCCGCTCTCGAAGGATATGCAATAACATCTGTACGTATCGAAGGGGTAGATCACGAATTTTCTACCATCTCTGGCGTAGTTGAAGATGTAACCGAAATAATTCTTAACCTTAAACAAGTACGTTTTAAACGTCAAATTGAAGACGTTGATAACGAAACAGTAACTATTTCATTGTCAGGAAAAGAGCAAATAACTGCAGGTGATTTCCAAAAATTCATCTCTGGTTTCCAAGTCTTGAATCCTGAACTAGTAATCTGTAACTTGGATTCAAAAGTTAATTTAAATCTTGAGTTGACTATTGAAAAAGGAAGAGGTTATGTTCCTGCTGAAGAGAACAAAAAACAAAATGCAGCCATTGGAACTATTTTTACGGATTCTATTTTTACACCTATTAAAAATGTAAAATATGCAATCGAAAACTTCCGTGTTGAGCAAAAAACCGATTACGAAAAATTAGTTTTCGAAATCAAAACGGATGGTTCTATTAATCCTAAAGATGCTTTAACCGAAGCTGCAAAAGTTTTAATTCACCACTTTATGTTGTTCTCTGACGAAAGAATTACTCTTGAGGCTGATGAAATTGCTCAAACAGAATCGTATGATGAAGAATCTTTACACATGAGACAATTGCTTAAAACAAAGCTTGTTGACATGGATTTATCTGTAAGAGCATTAAATTGTTTGAAAGCGGCAGAAGTTGAAACTTTAGGTGATTTAGTATCATTTAATAAAAACGACCTAATGAAATTCCGTAATTTCGGTAAGAAATCATTGACCGAGCTTGATGAGCTTGTTGCTATCAAAAACTTACATTTCGGAATGGATTTGTCAAAATATAAATTAGATAAAGAATAAATTTACTTCATATTTTGCTCTCCAAAGCGGATAGATGCAAGATGAAGGTTTAAAAAACACGTCATGAGACACGGAAAAAAAGTAAATCATTTAAGCAGACAGTCTGGACATAGAAAATCTATGTTGGCTAATATGGCTTGTTCTCTAATTGAGCACAAACGCATTAATACTACTGTTGCGAAAGCCAAAGCTTTAAAACAATTTGTTGAGCCATTGGTTACCAAGTCAAAAGAAGACACTACTCACAACAGACGTATCGTGTTTACTTACTTGAGAAATAAATATGCCGTTACAGAACTTTTTAGAGAAGTAGCTGCAAAAGTAGGTGACCGTCCGGGTGGATATACTCGTATCATCAAGTTAGGAAACCGTTTGGGTGATAACGCTGATATGGCTATGATCGAGTTAGTTGATTTCAACGAACTATACAACGGTGGTAAAAAAGAAGAGAAAAAAGCAAAAAGCCGTCGTGGTGGTAAAGCTAAAAAAGCAGAAGTTACTGCTCCAGAAGCTAAAGCACCGGAAGCTCCAGCTGCTGAATCAACTGAAAATACCGAAGCTGCTGAATAATGAAATGCAGTATACAATACCAAAAAAGGATAAACTTTCGAGTTTGTCCTTTTTTTTTGATTTTTTCAGAAGTAAATCGCTCGGGCTTTTTCAGTAAACCATATACCCGCTTTCCGCTATATCTTTTGTTCCGTAAACTACACAAAAGGATGCCGCTGCAATCGGGGCTAAAAAATAAACCATAAAAAGTTAGCAATAAAAATTATACCCTACCAATATCCATCTCGTCTCCCTCTCCTTTGGATGGTGTCGGGGGGAGGTTAAACTCAGAACCTCAGAAAAAAACTTTCCCAAATTCAGAAATTAAACTAAATTTGCAAAACAACACACAACAATGAACTACACAACAAGAAAACCAGCCATTCTTTTACTAGCAGATGGCACCATTTTTCATGGAAAATCTATCGGAATTAGCGGAACAACCTTCGGTGAAGTTTGCTTCAACACCGGAATGACAGGTTATCAAGAAATTTTTACTGATCCATCCTATTTTGGCCAAATTATGGTAGCTACCAATGCCCACATTGGAAATTACGGAGTAAATACCAATGAAGTAGAATCCGATTCTATTAAAATTGCTGGGTTGGTATGTAAAAATTTCAGTTTCAATTATTCTAGAGATGACGCTGCCGAAAGCTTATATGATTATTTTGAAAAACAAAATCTAATCGCCATCTCTGATGTGGATACCAGAGCCCTTGTAAGTTATAT
The DNA here is from genome assembly GCA_024709705.1 of Flavobacterium sp. Classification (GTDB taxonomy): domain Bacteria; phylum Bacteroidota; class Bacteroidia; order Flavobacteriales; family Flavobacteriaceae; genus Flavobacterium. The sequence goes on from JANJWE010000216.1 coordinate 4,357, forward strand.
TAGAGAAAATGGTGCTCAAAATGCCGTTATTTGTACAGATGGAACAGCTGTAGCTGAATTAAAAAGACAACTGGAGAATGTTCCTAATATGAAAGGGTTGGAGTTAGCATCCAAAGTTTCCACAAAAGAACCTTATTTTTATGGAAATGAAAAGGCAACCTACAAAATAGCAGCCCTTGATTTAGGAATTAAAACCAATATCCTACGCAATTTAGCAAATAGAGATTGCTACATTAAGGTGTTTCCATACAACGCAACTTTTGCCGATTTAAATAGCTTCAATCCTGATGGTTATTTTTTATCCAATGGACCCGGTGACCCGGAACCGCTTTCCGGAGCTATCGAAGTAGCTCAACAAATTATAACAGAAAATCAACCCCTTTTTGGCATTTGTCTTGGGCATCAAATCATCGGTTTAGCCAACGGAATTTCAACTTATAAAATGTTCAACGGACATCGCGGAATCAATCATCCTGTAAAAAATTTAATCACAGGGAAAGGTGAAATTACTTCTCAAAATCATGGTTTTGCCGTAGTGCGTGAAGAATTGGAAAAACATCCCGATATGGAGATTACTCATGTTCACCTAAATGATAATACAGTAGCCGGAATGCGAATGAAGTCTAAAAACTGCTTTTCCGTACAATACCATCCGGAAGCAAGTCCCGGACCACACGATTCATCCTATTTATTTGATGATTTTGTATCAAATATTCAAAAAGCGAAATTAAAAGAAGTATAACCGATATGACCCGATAGTTTTTCAACTATTGGGTCATTTTTTACTAAAACGTTTGCGTTTATAACTTTCTCAAAATATATAAAAATCCAAATTTAGATTCCTTAAATTTGTGTATCATTCAAAAAAAAGTAACAAAAAATAATAAATAAACAGTATCATGAGTATTATTATCAAAGTACACGCAAGACAAATTCTTGATTCCAGAGGAAACCCAACCGTTGAAGTAGATGTTATCACTGAAAACGGAATTTTAGGTAGAGCTGCTGTTCCTTCAGGAGCTTCAACCGGAGAGCATGAGGCTGTTGAGCTTCGCGATGGTGGAAAAGCCTATATGGGTAAAGGTGTTTTGAAAGCGGTTGAAAATGTAAATACAATCATTGCAAATGAAATCGTTGGGACATCTGTTTTTGAACAAAATCAGATTGACAAAACGATGATTGAATTAGATGGCACACCAAACAAATCAAATTTGGGTGCAAATGCTATTTTAGGTGTTTCTCTTGCGGTTGCAAAAGCGGCAGCTAACGAATTAGGAATGCCATTATACCGTTATGTTGGTGGTGTTTCTGCTAATACATTGCCACTTCCAATGATGAATATTATCAATGGAGGTTCACACTCCGATGCTCCGATTGCTTTTCAAGAATTTATGATTATGCCGGTGAAAGCAACCAGTTTCACACATGCCATGCAAATGGGAACGGAGATTTTTCATAACTTGAAAAAAGTATTGCATAATCGTCATTTATCAACTGCTGTAGGTGATGAGGGGGGTTTTGCTCCTAACTTAGCCGGAGGAACAGAAGATGCTTTGGATTCAATCAAATTAGCCGTTGAAAATGCGGGTTACACTTTTGGTGATGATGTAAAAATCGCTCTTGATTGTGCCGCCGCTGAATTTTATGTAAACGGAAATTACGATTACAAAAAATTTGAAGGAGAAACCGGAAAAATCAGAACTTCTGCTGAGCAAGCTGAATATTTGGCAGAATTAGCCTCAAAATATCCAATTGTATCCATCGAAGACGGAATGGATGAAAACGATTGGGAAGGCTGGAAATATTTAACCGATTTAATTGGTGATAAAGTACAATTGGTAGGAGACGATTTGTTTGTAACTAATGTACATAGATTATTTACCGGAATTGAAAAAGGTATAGCCAATTCTATACTTATCAAAGTAAACCAAATTGGTACGTTAACCGAGACAATTGCTGCAGTAAATATGGCTCATAATGCCGGTTATACCTCAGTAATGTCACATCGTTCCGGAGAAACAGAAGATAACACCATTGCCGATTTAGCCGTAGCATTGAATTGTGGACAAATTAAAACCGGTTCTGCTTCACGTTCCGATCGTATGGCAAAATACAATCAGCTATTACGTATCGAAGAAGAATTAGGTAATGTAGCTTATTTTCCTGGCGAAAAAGCTTTCAAACAAAAATAAAGACCATTCCTTTTCGGATTACAAAACTTTTCAAAGAACATTCTTTGAAAAGTTTTTTTATTTAACCGGGCATATATAGAAAATTAGCAATTTTTATACTAAATTTAACGAAAACGATAGAGATAAAATTTTAACATTCTTGTAAAATTCCGTAATTTCGCAACAAACATTGTTTATATATACAAATTACATACAAAATCATGTCAAAAACTGCAATATTAAAATTCGATGGTAAGGAGTATGAATTTCCGGTGATTGTTGGAAGTGAAAATGAAGCTGCTATCGATATCGAACAACTGCGTGCCTTAACCGGTGCAATTACACTTGATCCAGGATATAAAAATTCCGGTTCTTGTAAAAGCGAAATCACTTTTTTAGATGGGGAAGAAGGGATACTTCGTTACAGAGGGTATTCTATTGAAGATTTAGCCGACAAAGCAAATTTTCTGGAAGTTTCTTATTTGTTGATTTTTGGAGAATTGCCTACCAAAGCTCAATTGGAAAAGTTTGAAAATGATATTCGCAAATATACATTGGTTAATGAAGAGATGAAAAACATCATCGATGGCTTTCCAAAAACAGCTCATCCAATGGGAGTTTTAGCTTCTCTTACAAGTGCCTTAACTGCTTTTAATCCAAAATCAGTTAATCCGCATAACGAAAAAGAAATGTATGAAGCGGTATGCAAAACCATGGGTAAATTCTTGGTTATTGCTACTTGGACTTTCAGAAAATCAATGGGGTATCCTTTAAATTATTACGATAATACGAAAGGATATGTGGAGAATTTCATGCACTTAATGTATGAACTCCCAACAGGTCCTTACAAAATAGATCCTATCGTGGTTCAGGCATTAGATAAGTTATTCATACTTCATGCCGATCACGAACAAAATTGTTCTACATCAACTGTACGTATCGTAGGTTCGTCTCATGCGGGATTATTTGCATCTATTGCTTCCGGAGTTTCTGCACTTTGGGGTCCGTTGCATGGTGGTG
>JANJWE010000249.1 GCA_024709705.1 Flavobacterium sp.
CTCCAACTTCTCCTTAATCATTTCCTTTTCCTTTGGAAAAAATCCTTGAATGATTAAAAAGAATCCAAAAATCATGAGAATTACACTGATTACGCGTTTGATTTTATAAATGATATAAGGTGTTAATCGGTTTTTGAGTTGCTTGGCTAAGATGATTTTAATAATATCGGTAATGAGGTAAGTAATCAAAATAACCGACATAAAAAGCACAATTCGATTGGGATTCATGTCCATTTGTGGACCAAAAACAATGATAATTCCTACCCAAAAACCCAACACACCAATATTGATGAAATTGAGTAAAAAACCTTTGAAGAATAAACCTAAATAATTGTTTTTTGGTATCATATCGGTTGTGAATTCCGGATTTAAATTTTTCTTCTTGTTTTTTTTCTCTTTGATAAAAGAAATTAAACCGTAAAAAAACATTATAACTCCACCAAAAATAAACAAACTAGGGTCATCCTTGAGTTTTTCCAACAATTGATTGGTACTAAAATAAGCTATCAGAATAAAAACCAAATCACCAAAAACAACCCCAAAATCAAACGTCATGGCTGCTTTAAAACCTTTGGTAATACTCGTTTCTATCAGCACAAAAAAAACAGGTCCAATAGTGAAAGCCAAAAGAATTCCCCACGGAATGGCTGCTAAAATATCGTTAAGCATTTAAAATAGTTTCAGGTTTCAAGTTTCAGGTTTCGAAACTTTGTAAATGCTAATTTAGAATTTTAAATTTAAATGAACACATTTGTTATTTCATTTCTTTGATAGAACCGCCTAAAACCGTTTTCTGATTGATTTGTTTCGGACTGCCATAAATGTAAATATCACCTCCGGCTCGAACCTTGGCATCTACAAATTCTGTAGCAAAAATAGTGGCATTTCCACCGGCATTTAAGGAAATAGTAGTCTGTTCAGATTGAAAATTTTTAGCCTGTAATTCAGCACCGGATGAAAGTATAATATCTTGATTGGCAGTAGTTCCGGTAATTCTTAATTTTCCTCCGGAAGTAGCTTTTATCGTTGCTTTTTTAACTTCTAAAGCTATTCTGATTTCGGCTCCTTCTTTGGCATTTAAATTAAAATTAATGGCTTTTATTGGTTTTTCTGAAATAACATAGGATCCTTCACTAGCTTCCACACCTTCCAATTTTTTATAATAAACGGTTACTTCAATTTCTTCGCCTTTTAAAAGTTTTGGAAACGGCATTCTTATTTTTAAATCACCATTGTTATTCACTACTTCTACTTCTGCCGCTCTGGAACCTTTGATTTCCACTTTATTTTCATTGGATGGTATCAACTGAGCTGAAATTCTATCGAATATTTTTACCGTGGTAAAATCACCCGGATTTTTAGTTATATTTTGAGCGAATAGGGGAGTAGTAGCTAGTATAAATAATAAGATGATTTTTTTCATTATTTGAGAATTTTAATAATCTGATAACTTCAAAAATGATACCATTTTATAGGTTGAGGTATAATCAAATCCTTTTTAAATACAAAAAATTACAGGAAAACTGATTACTAAAAATTGCCAACTAAACACTTATTCTTTCCTTCTGATAAAATGAAAATCCAATTGTTTCTTCACTAAATCGGCATTTTTTACTTTAACGTACACTTCGTCGCCTAATTGTAAAATACTTTTAGAAACTTCACCTACTAACGCATATTGTTTTTCATCAAATACATAGTAATCTTCGCGAATTTCACGGATTCTCACCATTCCTTCGCATTTATTTTCGATAATTTCTACATAAATTCCCCATTCGGTTACCCCGGAAATTACACCTAAAAATTCCTGCTCTTTATGGTCTTGCATGTATTTCACTTGCATATATTTGATACTATCACGTTCGGCTTGAGCGGCCAAATTTTCCATATCAGACGAATGAGCACATTTTTCTTCGTACACTTCTGCCGAAACCGATTTTCCGCCATCCAAATAATACTGCAACAAACGATGCACCATCACATCCGGATAACGACGAATAGGCGATGTAAAATGCGAATAATAATCAAACGCTAATCCGTAATGACCAATATTTTCGGTAGAATAAACGGCTTTACTCATACTTCGTATGGTCAACGTATCAACTAAATTTTGCTCTTTTTTACCATTTACTTCATTCAATAAATTATTTAACGATTTGGAAATATCCTGTTTTGATTTGAAGTTAATTTTATATCCAAATTTAGCAATCACCGTTTGTAAATTGATTAATTTATCTTCATTCGGTTCATCGTGAATTCGATACACAAAGGTTTTCTTTTGCTTTCCTATAAATTCTGCCACTTTTCGATTGGCCAACAACATAAATTCTTCAATCAAATGATTGGCATCTTTAGATATTTTAAAGAAAACACCCACCGGTTCGGCATGTTCATTCAAATTGAATTTTACTTCTACTTTATCAAACGAAATCGCTCCATTGGCCATTCGTTTTTGACGCAAAATTTTAGCCAATTCATCCAATTTTAAAGTAGCTTCCACCACATTTTCATCTACTTTATAATCTTTTCCGGTTAACGAAATTTCGGCCGGAATTACCTCTTTTTTAGTTTCTATAATGTATTGAGCTTCTTCATATGCAAATCGCTGATCCGAATAAATCACCGTTCTTCCAAACCATTGATTCACGACTTCTGCTTTGGGTGAAACTTCAAAAACGGCAGAGAAGGTAAATTTATCTTCGTGTGGATTTAGCGAACAAGCATCGTTGCTCAACACCTCCGGAAGCATCGGAACCACACGATCGACTAAATAAACCGATGTAGCTCGTTTATACGCTTCATCATCCAAAATGGTTCCTTCTTGCAAATAGTGGGAAACATCGGCAATATGAATACCAATTTCATAATTTCCATTGTCTAATTTTTCAAACGATAACGCATCATCAAAATCTTTAGCATCTTTTGGATCAATCGTAAACGTTAATGTTTTTCGCATATCGCGTCGTTTTGCAATCTCTTCTTCAGTAACTGAAGTATCAATTTTATTTGCATACGCTTCTACTTCAATCGGAAAATCATACGGCAAACCATATTCGGCTAAAATGGCGTGAATTTCGGTATTGTGCTCTCCGGGTTTTCCTAACACTTTAATTACTGAACCAAACGGACTATCGGCTTTTTTTGGCCAATCTTCCATTTTTACTAAAACTACATCACCATGTTCCGCATCACCTATTTTATTTTTTGGGATGAAAATATCGGTGTACATTTTAGCATTGGCGGTGGTGACAAACGCAAAATTCTTTTGAATATCAATCACACCTACAAATTCAGTTTTCGCTCTTTCTAAAATTTCTAATACTTCGGCTTCAGGTCGGCGAGAACTTCTTCGGTTGTAGATATACGCTTTTACTTTATCACCGTCCAAAGCGTGATTGAGGTTAATAAACGGAATAAATACGTCATCTTCTAATTCATCACACATAAAATAGCCGGTTTTTCGGGAAGTCATATCAACGGTTCCTTCGTAATATTCGGCCTTAGAAACCATTTGATACTTACCAACTTCGGTTTCATGAATTTTATCTTGTGCTTTTAAAATCTTTAAATCACGGATAATTTCATTTCTACTTTTGGTATCGTTTAATTCTAAAACAGCAGCTATTTGTTTGTAATTGAATGATTTATTGGGTTCTTTGGATAAAATTTTAAAAATCTGTGCGGTAAAATCTTTGTTCTTTTTACCTAATTTTTTGGGTTTCTTACTCATAATTCTTTTCTAATAAAGTTGAAAATTACGAATAAGATAGGAGAAAATAGAATTTAGAAAGTAGATTTATTGAAAATATAACTTTTGTATCTTTATAAAAATTTGCAAAATGAAAGACTTTGTAACCATAGCTATTTTCAGTTTACCTTCTGAAATTGCGGTTTTAAAATCTATTTTAGAAAGTGAAGGTATTCCGTATTTTTTTGAAAATGAAACGATAG
>JANJWE010000259.1 GCA_024709705.1 Flavobacterium sp.
CAGCATATTCAAAAGAACGTTTTGCTTTACTTTTTCTAACGTATGCATATAAAAATTTATTGATTAAGCTAGGCATTTTAAATGCTTTAATACAAATGATTTGGTCTTCAAATTCAACTATTTTTAGACTATTTCTATTACCCTCATAAATATACTTACCAATACTGTAATAGGACTTAATTATCCCAAAAAGCAATTCTTTTTTATCATTATATTTAGGGCTAACCATCATTTTCATAGATGCCTTTTTTAGAATTTAGTTTTCAAAATTAGAACAATTAATTTTTAAAATTCCAAAAATGGTATAAAACCTTAGTTTGAATCTGAAAAACCATTTAACAAAATACTTTTAAATTCAGTATTTTTGTATTTTTTAAAAAATTCAAAAGACCAATATGAGTATATTTAGTTCAATACAAAGAAAAATCACAAAAAGAAGGGTTATTAATACCATACTTAATGCGGAACAATCGAATATTGATGTAGTTAATATTCATCGTATTGATTTGAATAACATTGGCGATTATTTTTGTGCACCGCATCATTATTTTGATGAATTAAAAAACAAAAGTCTGGATATTTTTGATTACAAAAGTGATAACAAAATGGTGACGCAACATTTTATTGAACAAATTACGAAAAATTCACTAATTATTGGCGGCGGTGGACTTTTGAATAGAGAGGGGTTTGCCATGCAAATGCAATTATTTGAAAAATTAACAGCCAAAGGGAAAAAAATTGTTCTTTGGGGTGTTGGACACAATGAAAAGTCGCCTTCGTCATATGGAAAAATAACAAAATACAATATTAATACCGATAATTTTGGTTTGGTTGGAACAAGGGATTTTTCAATGCCAGGCGAATATGTTCCTTGTGTTAGTTGTCTCCATCCTTTATTTGATAAAATATTTACAACTACAAATGAAGTGGGAATCGTTTTTCATAAAGACACTTTAAAAAAAGAAACTATTGTTTCTAAGTATAAAGACTTTCCAACTTCATCCAACACTAAAAACTTAGATGAATTAATTTCTTTTATCGGAAATTGTGAACACATTGTAACCGATAGTTATCATACTATGTATTGGGCTATGTTGATGAATAAAAAGGTAGTTGCAATACCAAATTCATCCAAATTTTTTGATTTCAAACACAAACCGGTTATTTCAACTTTTGATGAAGCCTTAAGCCAATTAAAAAACACTCATGTAATTGATGGTTTGTTAGAGGAATGCCGAGAAATTAATATAGATTTTTCAAAAAAAGTTTTTGATTACCTCAACGTTTAAAAATCTAAAAATGAACGAAGAAATCCACAACGCATTTCAAGTCATCCAAAACGGTGGCATTATCCTCTACCCTACTGATACGGTTTGGGGAATTGGTTGCGATGCTACGAATCCGGAAGCCGTTAAAAAAATATACGAACTCAAAAAAAGAGTCGAATCCAAAAGCATGATTGTGTTAATGAATGGCGAAAAAATGATGTATCATGTTTTCAAAGATATTCCGGAAGTAGCGTGGCAAATTCTCGATTTATCAGAGAAACCAACCACTTTAATTTTGGATAAACCTAAAAATGTAGCTCCCAACATTATTGCAGAAGATCAAACTTTGGCCGTTCGGATTGTGAAGGAACCGTTTTGCTATAAATTGATGGAACGTATGAAAAGACCTTTGGTTTCAACTTCTGCAAATATCTCCGGACAACCCACTCCAAAATCATTTAAAGAAATTAGTCCCGAAATTATTAAAGGTGTAGACTATGTTGTAAATTTGCACCGCGAAAAAATTTGCGACAAGCCATCCACGATTATCAAATTAACGTTGGATAGTCAGGTTCAAATTATTCGGAAGTAAATGTGGCAATTGGATAATGTGTCAATAAGTCAATTGAAGAAACAATCAATTAATCAATTTTTAATGGATAACCTCTCATTGTCACATTGACAAATTTTCACATTGACACATTGTCAAATTGCCACATTAAAAAAAATGAATTACACCAAAGCCCTACATAACCCCATATTCAAAATCATCTCGCAAGCCGCAAAAGAGCTTGATGTAGAATGCTACGTCATTGGTGGCTTTGTACGTGATTTTTTGTTAGAACGCGATTTTAAAAAAGACATCGATATTGTAGCCGTTGGCAGTGGAATCGAATTGGCTCTCAAAGTTTCAGAGTTACTGCCAAACCAACCCAAAGTACAGGTTTTTAAAACCTACGGTACGGCGATGCTCCGTTTTCAAGAAATTGACATCGAATTTGTTGGAGCCCGAAAAGAAAGTTACCACTTCGAAAGTCGGAATCCGGTTGTAGAAAACGGCACTTTACAAGACGATCAAAACCGACGCGATTTCACCATTAATGCTTTGGCTTTTTCGCTAAATGAAAAAAATTATGGCGATTTAATAGATCCTTTTAATGGATTAGAAGATTTAAAAAACAAAATCATTCGAACACCATTGAATCCCGACATCACTTTTTCGGATGATCCCTTGCGAATGATGCGTGCCATTCGTTTTGCTTCGCAATTGAATTTTACAATTGAAACAAATTCATTGGCCTCGATTACCCAAAATTGTGATCGAATTAATATTATAACCGGTGAACGAATTGTAGAAGAATTAAATAAAATTCTATCCTCCGAAAAACCTTCTATAGGCTTCATTTTATTGTATCAAACCGGATTGTTGGATTTAATTCTACCTGAATTAACGGCTTTAAATCAAGTAGAAGAAATAGAGGGTCATACCCATAAAAACAACTTTTATCATACCCTAGAAGTAGTGGATAACATTTGCCCAAATACCGATGATGTTTGGTTGCGTTGGGCGGCTTTGCTTCACGATATCGGAAAAGCTCCCACCAAAAAGTTCAACAAAAAACAAGGATGGACGTTTCATGGTCACGAATTTCTGGGTGGAAAAATGGTCAAGAAAATCTTCACTCGATTGCGCATGCCTTTGAATCATAAATTGAAATATGTTTCAAAACTGGTAATGTTAAGTTCGCGACCCATTGTTCTATCGCAAGAAATAGTAACCGATTCTGCGGTGCGACGATTGCTCTTTGATGCCGGTGAAGACATTGAAGATTTAATGATTTTATGCGAAGCAGACATCACCACCAAAAACCCGAATAAATTCAAAAAATACCACAATAATTTTAAAATTGTTCGTCAAAAAATTGTGGAAGTAGAAGAACGTGATCATGTTCGAAATTTTCAACCCCCAATTTCCGGGGAAGAAATCATGGAAATTTTCAATTTGAAACCCTCTCGGGAAATTGGCGTTTTAAAAGAAGCTGTAAAGGAAGCAATTCTGGAAGGTGAAATTCCAAATGAATATGAAGCTGCCTTTGAATTTGTTCTTAAAAAAGGAGAAAAATTAGGTTTACAATCTCAAAAAAATTAAGAACAAGATTAACTATTGTTTATTCCAATCCATAGGAAAAAGTAGTGTAATTTTGCAATAAGACTCTAAAACATGAAAACCAACAAACCCGTTATCATTTGGCTCCTTTCCGGCTGTGTTTTATTATTTATTATGGTGATGGTTGGGGGTATTACCCGATTGACCAATTCCGGACTTTCGATGACCGACTGGCATTTGGTAACCGATACTTTCCCCCCCACATCCGACCAAGCTTGGAATGAGGCTTTTGAAGAATACAAAAAATTTCCGGAATACCAGAAAATCAATATTCACAACGACTTTACATTAGACGATTATAAGTTCATTTATTTTTGGGAATGGTTTCACCGTTTCATTGGAAGAATTATAGGTTTGGTGTTCATTATTCCGTTTGTTTATTTTTTAATTAAGAAAAAATTAGACTCCGAAACCATTAAAAAATGCATCATTCTCCTTTTTATGGGTGGTTTTCAAGGATTTTTGGGTTGGTTTATGGTAAAAAGCGGTTTAATTGACAATCCGGATGTTAGCCATTACAGATTGGCATTACACCTCACTTTCGCTTTTATTACCTTCGCCTACACCCTTTGGGTGGCTTTAGACTTAATTTACCCGGACAAAAACGAAGTGATTTTGCCCTTACGAAAATTAGCACGAATTGCTTTAATTGTTTTGATTATTCAAATTGTCTATGGCGGATTTGTTGCCGGATTAAATGCCGGATTAATTCACAATCACTGGCCCTTAATGAGTGAAGGAAAACTGATTCATGAAACGGTTTGGATTGAACAACCTACGCTTTTTCAAAACTTAACCGAGGGAAAAAGTGGTGTGCAATTTGTGCACCGGACCTTGGCTTATATTGTAGTAGGTTTGATGGTATTGTTGTATTTTAGAAGTAAAAAATATTCTTTAACCGCACTACAGGCAAAATCTGTTAAAACATTGGTTTTGTTTGTGTTTATTCAATTTGTTTTAGGTATTTTTACGCTTTTATTTCATGTACCGCTTTGGCTGGGATTGGCTCATCAATTGATGGCTTTTTTATTACTTAGTGCCATGACATTTACTTTACATCGTTTCAGTAAATAAATTTCAGACTATATTGTCGCAGTTTTTTGTTAGAATACATTACATGTCTAAACTTGCCGCTCAAGATAAATTTTTGGATTTATCCGATTATGGCAGAAGGTTCGGAAGAATTTTCGCTTTACAATTACAAAACACTCGCTTTACGCCTATTCATGTGACGCTACTTTTTGGTCTCAGTGGATTGCTAGCGATATATTGCATCCTTTTTCATCATTATGTTTGGGCTGCGTTTTTTATCATTTTGAAATCCATTATAGATGCGGCAGATGGAGAATTGGCTCGATTAAAAAAAACACCTTCCTACTCCGGAAGATATTTAGACAGCATTTTTGATATTTTCTTGAATTTCGGATTTTTAATGGTAATTTGCTATGTTTCAACCACTTCCTTTTGGTTTACAATGATTGCCTTTTTTGCCATTCAATTGCAGGGAACGCTATATAATTACTACTATGTAATTTTGCGAACAAAATCAGTTGGAGGCGATTCTACCAGTAAGATTTTTGAATACAAAACACCCAATGCATTACCGGGAGAAAGTCAGGAATTAGTCAACATCCTTTTCAAAATTTATACAATGGTTTATGGTCCATTTGATAAGATTATTCACTTTTTTGATTCGGAAGCCTATAAAGTCAAAACCTTTCCAAATTGGTTCATGACTTCACTTTCCGCTTATGGATTGGGTTTTCAATTGTTAATTATTGCTATTATGCTCCCTTTAGGTTGGATAGAATGGATAGTTCCTTTTTTTATAGTGTATACTTTTTTGTTATTTATATTGATTGGGATTCGAAAATATTATTTAAAATAAATTCTACCCCAACCAATCTTTAAAATCATTTACTTTTTCACGACTCACAATCACCTCATCGGCTTTGTAAGAGGGCAAAATAATTTTTAAACGCGAATTACTATATACTACAATATCTTTAATGGCTTTGAGTGGAATGATAAATTTTCGGCTGACTCTGAAAAAATCTTTCGGATTCAGCTCAGATTCCAATTGTTCTAAAGTGGCATCTAAAAGATAATCGCGATTATCCAAAGTATGTAAATACGTTCCCTTGTTTTCACTATAAAAACATTCCACGTCATTTATGGAAATCATTTTCAAATGTTCGCCAATTTTAATAGTAAAACGTTGTTTGTATGTTTTTTCGTTTGGATTGACCAACATTCGTTTTATCGCTTCAAAATCTAAGGACGAAATACTACTTTTTTGAAATTGCATTTTGAATTTTGAAATGGCGATTTCCAAATCATCTTCATCAATGGGTTTCAACAAATAATCAATACTATTCAATTTGAAAGCCCGCAATGCATATTCATCAAACGCAGTTGTAAAAATGACAGCACTTTTAATTTCTATTTGTTCAAAAATTTCAAACGATAATCCGTCTGATAATTGAATATCTAAAAATATCAAATCCGGATGTTGATTATTCTGAAACCAATGCAATGCTTCTTCTACTGAGTGAAGTAGGGTTTCTATTGACAAACCCAATTTTTCAACTTTGCGTTGCAACAATCGAGCGGCCGGTTTTTCGTCTTCTATGATGATTATTCTCATTTTTTTGAGTAATGGGTTATTGATACTAACTTAACTGACAACTGAACACCAACTTCTACTGCCACTTCTTCTTATCCTTTTCCATCAATTCTTTAATTTTTCGTTCTTCCCAGTTGCTACCTAAAAACCATTGGGGTACAAATACTGAAAATGCATGAGCGACTAATCCGATTCCCCAAAAGAAAGCGGTAAAAAAGTTTTTATACTGAAAATACGATTCTCCCGGTTCTAAGTTTTGAAAATTAACTACAATTATCATGATATTCACAACGATATCCACCAACAGATGTGAATAAAATCCTTTAATTTTTCTCACTCGTTTGAGAGCCTCCTGGTATTTAATTTCATCTTG
>JANJWE010000281.1 GCA_024709705.1 Flavobacterium sp.
GATGGCGTTGAAGTTTTCGATTTGACTTTGGCAGATGCTTTGGCTTTGAATGGATTGAGTTCGAGCAGTTATACGGTAACGTACCATTTGAGTTTTACCGATGCCGATACGGGAGTTGGAGCTATTTCGCCTGCTACATCATTTATAGGAAGCGATCAGCAGGAGATTTTTGTACGAGTTGAGGAGAATGGCAATCCGGTATCTTATGGTACGACCTCATTTTTACTTACGGTTCATCCACCGGTTTTGGGTAGCGTAAACAATTCAGTAATTTGTGAGGGAGATTTAGCCACGGTAAGTGTAACCCCTGCAGTAGCGGGTACTTATAGTTATTCTTGGACTACCCCAATTGGTAATCCGGGTAATACGGCCTCGTTTACTACATCAATAGGCGGGACGTACACGGTTGTTATAACCAATGTAACTACGGGTTGTGTTAGCGAACCTATTTCCGGAACAGTAACGGTTAATCCTAAGCCTTCGGTTAGTGTGAATAATCCGACTGTTTGTGAGGATGTACCGGCAACAGTTACAGCCACACCGGTTGTAGGGGGTTCGTATAGTTATGTGTGGAGTGTTCCCACGGGAGCCACCAATCCGGGAGATGTTTCGAGTTTTACTACCATCGTGGCGGGAAGTTATAGTGTTATAATTACCGATACCTTTACAGGTTGTGCTAGTGATTCGGCATCAGGTTTAGTAACGATTAATCCGCTACCCACAGTGAGTGTAAACAGCCCTTCTATTTGTGATGGTGCTGCAGCTACAGTAGTAGCCACTCCGGGATTAGCGGGAACTTATTCCTATGCATGGACCGTTCCGGGTTCGGCTACCAATCCGGGCGATGTGGCATCGTTTTCAACTTCGGTAGAGGGCGTTTACAGTGTAGTTATTACTCATACAATTACCGGCTGTGTTAGCGATCCGGCATCGGGAGTTGTTACAATAAATGATAAACCTACCGTAAGTGTGAACAGTCCTACGGTATGTGAAGGAGATTCGGCTACTGTTACCGCCACACCGGGAGTAGCAGGTACGTATAGCTATGTATGGAATGTTCCTACGGGAGCCACCAATCCGGGTGATGTGGCTAGTTTTACCACCACCGTTGCGGGTCTCTATAGTGTGATTATTACCGATACCCTTACCAGTTGCTTTAGCGATTCGGCCTCAGGAACCGTAACGGTTAATCCTAAGCCAACAGTTAGTGTGAACAGTCCGACCGTATGTGAGGGTCTACCGGCAACGGTTACCGCCACACCGGGAGTAGCGGGTTCGTATAGTTATGTGTGGAGTGTTCCTTCAGGAGCCACCAATCCGGGTGATGTGGCGAGTTTTACCACTAGCGTAGCGGGAAGCTACAGTGTGGTTATAACCAATACCCTTACAGGATGTTTTAGTGATTCGGCATCAGGTGTAGTAACGATTAATCCGCTACCTACAGTGAGTGTCAACAGCCCTTCTATTTGCGATGGTACTCCGGCAACAGTTACCGCTACATCGGGTGTATCAGGAACCTATAGTTATGCTTGGAGTGTACCTTCGGGAGCCAGTAATCCGGGCGATGTAGCGAGTTTTACCACTAGCGTTGCGGGAAGCTACAGTGTGGTTATTACCGATACTGTCACTAGCTGTGTCAGTGCATCGGCTACGGGTGTAGTAACGGTTAATCCCACACCTACGGTAAGTGTGAACAGTCCAACAGTATGTGAAGGAGTTTCGGCTACAGTTACCGCCACACCGGGTGTAGCGGGTACGTACAGTTATGTATGGAGTGTTCCCTTAGGAGCCAGTAATCCGGGAGATGTAGCAAGCTTTACCACCACCGTAGCGGGAAGCTACAGTGTGGTTATTACCGATGCTACGACTAGTTGTTCCAGCACATCGGCTACGGGTGTAGTAACGGTTAATCCCACACCTACAGTTAGTGTCAACAGTCCTACGGTATGTCAAGGCACTTTGGCCACAGTTACCGCCACACCGGGTGTAACAGGTACGTATAGTTATGTATGGAGTGTTCCCTTAGGAGCCAGTAATCCGGGTGATGTAGCGAGTTTTACCACTAGCGTTGCGGGAAGCTACAGTGTGGTTATTACCGATACTGCGACTAGTTGTGTCAGTGCATCAGCTACGGGTATAGTAACAATAAATCCGCTTCCTACCGTAAGTGTCAATAGTCCTACGGTATGTCAAGGCACATTGGCCACAGTTACCGCCACACCGGGTGTAACAGGTACGTATAGTTATGTATGGAGTGTTCCCTTAGGAGCCACTAATCCGGGTGATGTGGCGAGTTTTACCACTAGCGTAGCGGGAAGCTATAGTGTGGTTATAACTGACACTACTACCACTTGTTCAAGTACATCTGCTACGGGTGTAGTTACGGTTAATCCGCTACCCACAGTTAGTGTGAACAGTCCAACGATATGTGCAGGAGATTTGGCCACAGTTACTGCCACACCGGGTGCCTCTGGCAGCTACAGTTATGTATGGAGTGTTCCTTCGGGGGCTACCAATCCGGGCGATGTAGCGAGTTTTACTACTAGCGTTGCGGGAAGTTACAGTGTGGTTATTACCGATACTGCCACTAGCTGTGTCAGTGCATCAGCTACGGGAGTGGTAACAATAAATCCACTTCCTACAGTGAGTATTTCGGGGAATCAAACGATTTGTCCTACGGCAGAGGCGAGTATAACTTTTAGTGGTACGGCTAATGCTACGGTTTATTATAGTGTTAATTTTGGGGCATTAGAGAATGTGGTATTAGATGGCAATGGATTGGCGATTATCACCAATACCTATACCGCGACAACAGTTTTCACTTTGGATAGTGTTTCCATAGGTACATCATTAGTTTGTACGGCATTGGTTTCGGGTGATGCTACCATTACTGTAGCTCCGGCTCCCTCGATAGGAGTTGGATCTGATTTGGTGGTTTGTGATGATAATAATGATGGATTTGGAGTTTTCGATTTGACTCAGAATTTGGCAGCTATAACCTTGGGAGGCTCTAATTTGAGTGTTAGTTTCCATGAGACCTTGATAGATGCTCAATTAGGAGGAGCGAGTATTCCTAACCCGTCTACCTATCAAAGTATCAATCCGGTTTCTCAGGTAATCTATGTACGGGTTATCAATACGGGAGCAACCGATTGTCCTTCGATAACAAGTTTTACTCTTAGGGTAAATCCATTCCCGGAGATTCCGAGTTCTTTGGCTCCTTATGCTTTGTGTGATTCGAATAATCCGGGCGATGGGATAGAGGTATTTGACTTAAGTACGCGTATAGGGGAGATTTTAAACGGATTAGATCCTACGCTTCATACGGTTAGTTTTCATTTAACAGAGAATCAGGCTCATTTAAATCAGGGAGCTCTAACGGGTATCTCTTCCTACAGTAGTTCAACAGCCGAGTTATGGGTTCGTGTAACCATTACGGCTACGGGTTGTTACAAGTTAGTTCCTTTAAATTTGGTTGTAAATGCCTTACCGATAGCCAATTTACCTACACCATTGACGTTGTGTGATTCGAACAATCCGGGCGACGAGCGAGAGGAATTTGATTTGAGTTTGGCTATTTCGGAAATTGTGGGCAGCCAACAAGGTTTGGAGGTTAGTTTTCACTTGACTCAGAATCAGGCTTTATCGGGAGCATCGCCTTTAGGGTTTTTGTATACCAATACGGTAAATGTTCAAACGCTTCATGTTCGGGTTTACGATCCTTCTACAGATTGTTTTTCAGTTACTACTTTAGATTTGCGAGTGATTCCTTTACCTTCAATATTAGTTCCATTAACGCCATACACTTTGTGTGATGACAACAACGATGGATTGGCTGGTTTTGATTTGAATAGTTTAGAAACGGGATTATTGAATGGTTCTACTAGTATAGTATTGAGTTTCCATGAGACCCAACAACAGGCTCAGGATGGTTCTAATAGTATTGATACGAGTATTTTGTATCAGAGTATCAATCCGGGTCAGCAGTTTATATACGTTCGGGCTCAGGATAGCACAACAGGTTGTTTTAGTGTTTGGATGATAGAGTTGCGAGTAAATCCAAGACCGGAGGTTCCGGCATTGAGTGATTTGCGTCAGTGTGATACAGATGGAAACACTCAAAATGGGTTGAGTACTTTTAACTTAACAGAGCAAACGCCATTGATTTTAGCCAATCAAAGTGGCTCAGGGCCTTATCAGATAAGATATTTTACAAGTTTATCGGATGCGACCAACAATGTATCGGCCATAGTCAATGTGACTTCGTATGGTAATACTTCAAACGGACAAATGATTTGGGTTCGCATAACCGATACGGCAACGGGATGTTTCGATACGGGCAGTTTTGCATTGGTTGTAGATATTCCTTTGTTGTTGAGTTTCCCAACGCCATTGAGTTTGTGTGATGAGGGCTTGCCTAATAATCAATTTACGGTATTTGATTTAACGGTACGCAATAATGAGATTACCCAAGGATTGGGTGGTTATACGGTAACGTATTATCCGAGTTATGCCCAGGCTTTATCAGATACGGGAGCCATTACTAATCCGACTTCGTACACCAATGCTATTGCAGCGGTTCAGACTTTGGGAGTTCGGGTAACTTCACCCGAGGGATGTCACAGTTACACTACTTTGACTATTCGTGTGATTCCATTACCGGAGCCAAGAACCAATCCGGAGCCATTGAGTGTTTGTGATATAAACAATCCGGGCGATGGGATAGAGGTGTTTGATTTAACGCAACAAGCAGCTTATATATTAAACGGAGCCAATCCGTTAGAGTTTACCTTGACGTATCATGCAAGTGAGTCGGAAGCTATGGCAGGAATTAATGCTATAGTAGATCCTACGGCTTATAGTAATACTGTTAGTGGATCTCAAATTATTTGGGTTCGAGTAACGCGAGTAGTTACCAATGCATCGGAGCCATCGTGTTACACGTTAGTAGCTTTACCTTTAGAGGTAAATCCGATACCTGCCATTGCACAGAGTCCAATAGCATTTTACCAATGTGAACCTATAGATGATTATGCGATGGTATTTAATTTGAGCACGCTTAATGCTCAGGTTTTGGGTAGTTCGCAAAGTGCATCAGATTATAGTGTGAGTTATTATTTAACGGCTTCAGATGCTCTTACGGGCTTGAATCCGTTACCAATTAATTACACCAATACGAGTTCTCCACAGACTATTTATGTTCGAGTAGAGAACAACCAAACGGGTTGTTTTAATGCAACGGGCGAGGTTGTGTTAGAGGTTGAGCAAGGCACGGTAGCCAATGTTGTTCCTTCGGGACTTTCGGGCTTGACTCAGTGTGACCAAGAAGGGGATAATGATGGATTGGCAACTTTTGATTTAGAGGCGTTACTCACACCGGTATTTTTGGGTAGTAACAATCCGGCAACGGCAGTAGTTTATTATTACGAGAGTCTGGCACAGGCTCAGTTGGCCTCACAAAATCAAGATTACAGCCAAGCCATAAATCCGGCCTCTAGTTATACTACAACGACCCCGGATTTACAGTTGATTTATGCCTTGGTGGTTAATCCGGCTACAGCCAGTAGTTGTCCAAGTATAGGTCAAACCCAATTGGTGGTAAACCGATTACCGGAACCGGAATTACAGTCAGGCACGGTGTGTGTAGACCCGCAAACGGGCGATGTATTGAGTACTTATACGATAGATTCGAATTTGAGTCCGGCAACACATAGTTTTGTATGGACCAATTCGCAAGGCGAAGTAGTGGGCACCGCCTCAACCTTAACGGTAGATGCACCCGATACCTATACCGTAGTTGCTACCCATTTACCCACGGGATGTGTATCAGAGCCTACAAGTGTGAATGTGGTTCAGTCTCAGCAGGCAATTGTAACAGCTCAGGTGACCAATTATTTTAGTGAGAATCAAACGATAATTGTAACGGCAGTAGGGGTAACAATACCCAATGAGAACAATGCCAATTATGTGTATAGTTTGGATAACGGTCCGTTCCAAAGCAGTAATATTTTTGAGAATGTGAGCGATGGCGAGCATCAGATTGTAGTGCGAGACTTAAACGGATGTTTGGATGCCGAGTTGGAAGTTTTTGTAGTGAATTACCCCAAATTTTTCACTCCAAATGGAGACGGGCACAACGATACGTGGAATATAATTGGATTAGCCGACCAACCTAATGCAAAAATTTATATATTTGACCGTTATGGAAAATTCATCAAACAAATCAGTCCAAGAGGATTAGGATGGGATGGAACCTATAACGGAAACCCCTTGCCTTCAACGGATTATTGGTTTACAGTAGAGTATGAAGAACAAGGTCAAATTAAGGTGTTTAAAAAGCATTTTTCATTAAAACGATAAAACCCCATGAATCTTAAAATCAAAAAAAGGTATTTAGTATTAGTTGCACTTGTAACACAAGCCATTTATTCTCAAGAAGGAATAGCAGTTTATTCTGATTATTTAACAGATAATTATTATCTTATTCACCCATCAATGGCGGGTGCTGCAAATTGTGGTAAAGTAAGATTAACTACAAGAGGTCAATGGTTTGATCAATCTGAAGCTCCTCGTTTAAGTACCTTGAGTTTTAATACAAGTGTTGGAGAAAGATCGGGGGTAGGAGCTATTTTGTTTACAGACAGAAATGGATACCATTCTCAAAAAGGGGTGAAATTAACTTATGCACACCATATCATGTTTTCCAGAAGTGAGATAGATTTAAATCAATTGTCATTTGGTATTAGTGGAGCATTAGTTCAAAGTCAATTAGATGAGACCTCTTTTTTAGATAATCAAAATTTTGATCCGATTATAGGGGGTATTTATCAGAAAGATTCGTATTTCAATGTTGATTTAGGAGCATCCTATAATTATCTTGAATTTTATGCTCATTTCACTGTAAAAAATGCTATTGCCAATATTAGAAGAGAAATTTATACAGAGTTTGAGTCGGATAATCTTAGAAAGTATTTGTTTAGTGCCGGTTATGTTTTTGGCGATAGTGAAAGAATTCAATTTGAACCTTCATTCTTGTTTCAGTTGGTTGAGCAAACACAAGAAAAGTCTATTGATTTAAATTTAAAAGTATACAAGGATTTAGATTTTGGAAAAATTTGGGGAGGGTTGTCATATCGAAGAAGTTTTGACGGAGCCCAATTTGTAGATGGAAATTCAATATCAGACCAAAAACTTCAGTATTTTACACCTATTATTGGTGTGAATTATAACCAATTTATGTTTGCGTATACTTATTCCTATTTAGCAGGGAATGTTCGTTTTGATAATGCAGGTTTTCATCAGCTAACTTTAGGAATCAATTTGTTCTGTAAACGAGACAAATTTGAGTGTAACTGTCCAGCAATTAATTAATCTCTATACCCGTTACATTGTAACGGGTTTTTTTAACTTATTTTATGATAATCAAATCAGTAAACGGAAAATCACCATTAATTCCAAAAGATTGTTTTATAGCAGATAATGCTACAATTGTGGGAGATGTAACTTTTGGAACTGAATGCAGTGTGTGGTTTAATGCTGTAATTAGGGGTGATGTACATTTTATATCCATTGGAAATAAAGTAAACATTCAGGATGGTGCTGTTATACATTGCACGTATCAAAAGCATCCCACGATTATTGGTAATAATGTTTCAATTGGGCACAACGCTATTGTACACGGCTGTACTATAAAAGATAATGTATTAATTGGAATGGGTGCTATTGTAATGGATAATTGTATCATAGAGAGTAATTCTATCATAGCTGCAGGAGCTGTTGTCACTCAAAATACGCATATTGAGTCGGGATCAATTTATGCAGGTGTGCCGGCCAAGAAAGTAAAATCAATTGATAAATCAGCATTTTCAGGTGAGATTGAACGTATTTCAAAGAATTACGTTATGTATTCAAGTTGGTTTAAAGACGAATAACTCTTAGAAGTCCATTTCAATAATCGTAAATGGTCCATTTAAAATATTTTTCAGAACCAGAGAATTGGCATTTATATAAAAATCAGTGAAAGGTTTTGAATTTGAATTAAATCCAATTTTTTCATTTAAAACTGATTTGGTTTGACGAGCCACCGCTTCACCGGAATCTATAATTTTAATGTGAGAAGGTAGGATTTTTTTTATTTGTGGTATTAAATAGGGGTAATGACTGCATCCTAAAACTAAATAATCTATGTTTGCTTTAATCATTGGTGTTAGAAATGATTCAAGTAAGTTTAAGGTTTCAACTGAATCTTGTTTTCCTTGTTCGATTAATGGTACTAACCCATAACCAATTTGCTCAATTATTTTGGTGTTTGGATAATTTAAAACACTTTTACTAAACAATTCACTTGTTAATGTGCCTTTAGTGGCTAAGACACCGATAGTGTGGGTTTGAGATTGATTTGCAGCTGGTTTTATTGCCGGTTCTATTCCGATAAATGGAATGTCGTATTTGGAACGAAGTTCCTTAATCGCATTCGTAGTTGCAGTATTACAAGCCACAACAATAAGTTTGGCGTTTTTATTTAATAAAAATTCTGTGTTTTTACAGCTTAGATGAATGATTTCATCTTTAGATTTTTGTCCATAGGGTGCATTTTTACTATCGGCTAAGTAAACAGTGCTTTCATTTGGTAATAAGGAATGAATTTCTCTCCAAATAGAAGTACCTCCAATACCTGAATCAAATAAACCTATAGGATTTGAATTTGTCATATTCAAAAGTAAAAAAAAAGCTCAAATTCTAAATTTAGATTTGAGCTTTTTTTGGATTAAAGGATGAATTAGAATCCTAAATCTTTTTTAACATCATTTGTTAAATCGGTACCGTCAGCAAAAATGGCAGCATTGATATCAATTACATAATTAAAACCTTTAGCTTTTCCTACTTTAGCAATTGATGCTCTAATCTTTTCAACTAGTGGCTTGGCTAAATCAGCCTCTTTTTGTTGTAACTCTTTTTGAGCATTATCTCTGTAATCACGAATTCTTTTTTCCATGTCGGTGATTTCCTTAGTTCTTTCTTGATTGGTTTTATCATCAACTTTATTGGCTTCTTCTTCGTATTTTTTTAATTTAGTGTAATATTCATCAGCCATTGTTTTGAATTCTGAATCGTATTGTTTGCTTAATTGTTCCAATTGTTTCTGAGCATCAATCATAGCCGGCATTTTTGTGTACAGTTCATTAGTGTCTACATGAGCTATTTTAGTTTGAGCTGTAACGCTTTGTGATGCACCTAGTATAAAAAGGGCTGTAAAAAATAAATTTTTCAATTGTTTCATCATTTCTAGTTATTATTAATTATTGTTTTCGTTTTGTTTTTCTTTATCTTTTTCTTCTTTGGCTTTTCTTGCAGCTTCTCTATCTGCTAAAATTTTTTGTTTTCTTTCTTCTATTTCTCTTTTTCTATCATCTATGGCTTTTTGTCTGGCTTCTGCGGCCTTTTGTCTGGCTTCTGCCGCTTTATCTTTTGGTGAAGGTGTAGTTTCACTATTTTCTTTTTCGGATGATGACTCCTCTGATTTGGGTTTATCAGAAACTGTGCCACTTTTTTTAGCAGCCTTTTCTTCTAGTAATTTTGCTCTTCGATCTTCAAATTCTTTTTTCTTGGCTTCTGTTGCTAATTTTCGGGCTTCAGCAATGCTATCTCTCTGAGCTTTTCGTTCTTCTAAAATGCGTTTTCTTTCTGCTAAAGCAGGGTTGTCATCTACAAAATCTTCTTTTCTTTCCTTTTCTTCTAAAGCTTTGAGTTCTTTTTTGCTCATTTGTTCTCTTTTTGAAGCACGAGTTAAAGAACGAATCACTTGATCGCTAATATCGTATCGTTTGGCTGCAAAAAGAACGGTTAAGTCTGAAGATTTATCTAAAATGAAATCATATTTTCGCACCTCTGCAATGTCTTGAACCGCAGTAAAAACTTGATCTTGAATAGGTTTAACCAATACAGCTTTTTGTACTACCAAATCTCCGTTGGGGCCAAATCTTTTTTGTTGGTATTCTAACAATTCATTTTCAAGAAAGGCAATTTCTTCTTCTTTTTCTTCAATTAATTCCTTGGTTAAAAGTACTCTTTCGTTTTTGAGAGCTTCTTTTAATTCGTTAATTTCAGTTCTCTTTGCTTCGATTTCTTGCTTCCATTTTTGAGCTTTCAATTCTAATTGATTATTGGCCTCTGTATAATCCGGAACATTTTGTAAGATATATTCCATGTCAATATAGCCTATACGAATTCCTCGAGTTTGGGCTTCAACAGTATTGTTTAACAATGAAACAAGAATTAAAAAAAGTAATTTCTTCATATTTCTAAAATTATAATGTAAATATAACAGAAATTAACAATTAAAATTGTTGTCCGATAATAAAATGTGTTTCCCATCCATTTTTTTGAGTTTGACCCGGAATAGGATCAAATCCATGCCCGAAATCAATTCCCAATAGTCCGAAGGCCGGCATAAATACACGTAAACCAAATCCGGCAGACCTTTGCATTACAAAAGGATTGTATTCTTTGAAATTGTTATAAGAAGCTCCAGCTTCAACAAATCCTAAAACAAAAATAGAGGCAGCCGATTTTAGTGTAAGTGGATATCTCAATTCCATAGTAAATTTGTTGTAAATAGTTCCACCATCAATACTTGACAAGGATTGGTTAGGGTATCCACGAAGCTGAATAATTTCTCGACCGTCTAACGCAAAATTGGCTAATCCATCACCACCAAGGAAAAATCTCTCGAAAGGAACCAGACCTCTGTCTTGATTGTAAGCTCCCATGTATCCAAATTCTCCCAGTGTTCTGAAAACTAAGGCCTTTTGGTTGGTTCCTGCAATTTTGGTATACCAATCTGCTCTAAGTTTGATTTTATAGAATTCTAAATAATTGAATCTTTTCTGGTCAATTTTAGCTCTATCAGCAGCAGCATCTTGAAAATTATCTACAGGTTGACCACTTTCATTCAAATAGGTACCTATAGGAATTATGTTTCCAGTTGTAGGGTCTGTTTGTTCTGTGGTCGTTCTAACTTTGTAGGCTTCTAAGTTTTCTAGGTTTTTATAATCTATACCATTGAAAAGCGAGTAGGGCGGTGTTACTTTGGCAGAAATTGAGAATTCTGATCCATAAACCGGGAAAATAGGATTTATCCCTTTGTTGTTTCGGGTTAAACCAACGGTGTAAGCAAAGTTACGGGATGAACCATTACCAAAAGTAAAGAGGCCTGTATTGTAATTATTTAAATCGTAATATTGGAAACTTACTGCCTGTGATAAGTTAAAAAAGTCATCCGGAGTATTTAATCTTTTTCCAATTCCAACTGATATAGAAGTAATATTAAAACTACGCGTTCTATCTACATTTCGAGTCCGGAAGTCATTTAAAAACTGCTTGCTATGTGAAATGGATGTTGAAAATTGGATGGGTTTTTTTCCACCCCACCAAGGTTCAGAGAAAGTTAAACTGTAGGTTTGGAAAAACGAACTGGCTTGCAGTCTAAGAGACATTCTTTGACCGTCACCCATAGGTAGGGGTTTGTAGGCATCTTTATTAAAAATGTTTCGGGCTGAGAAATTATTAAACGAAAGACCCAAAGTACCAATAAAGCCACCTCCACCGTAACCTCCTTGAAGCTCAATTTGACTGGATCCTTTTTCAACCAAATTGTATTCGATGTCCAGAGTTCCAGCAGCAGGATCAACATTTTTAAATTTAGGATCAATAGACTCCGGGTCAAAGAATCCCAACTGTCCAATCTCACGAATGGTTCTTACCAAGGCTTCTTTGCTGTATTTTTGTCCGGGTTTGGTTCTAAGTTCTCTGTAAATAACATGGTCATTGGTTTTTTCGTTCCCAACTACCGAAATTTTATTAAAGTACGCCA
>JANJWE010000292.1 GCA_024709705.1 Flavobacterium sp.
AATACATCCAGACATATTTAAAGTGGTATTGGTTACACCTGCATTCACACCTGCAGTTGTCGAATTAAACACATTAAGTGTGGTTCTTCCTCCGGTTGTATCTCCTGAAACGGTTATAGCATTAGTTCCAGATATCTGTAAATTATTAATTGTTACAACTCTTCCTGCAGCTGGTGTAACGGTTATTGTTCCTTGCAAAATATATTTTGAGAAATTGATTTCAGAGACAAATGATAATGATTTGTCAATTGTCAAATTTTCAATAAAAGGAAGACTTCCTGCCTTTGGTCTAATGATTATACGATCGCCATCATTAGCCGCTGTTATAGCTGCACTAATTGTCGAGTAAGAACCACCAGCACCTAAATCTCTCACATATAAATCGGCAGCTGAAGCCATTGAGGTAAATAAACTTGCAATTGCAATAAAAAGTAATTGTTTTTTCATTGTTTTTTGATTTGATTAAATTCTCACCAAATCTATGAGATATGAAGTGTCAGACCAATTAGTGTATTGGACTATTTATAAATAATCAGAAGATTTAACTAGTGTTATTTGCTTGAATAACAACTACTTAATTTGTGTTTTCTAGTTTTTCTATGTAATAATTTGGAGAAAGACCGGTTTGTTTTTTAAAAACACGAACAAAGGTATTAGCGTCTTTATAACCCACCTCTTCAGCAATGGCTTGCAGTGTATATTTTCGAAAATGAGGAACATCAATGAGTTTTTGGAGAACGTATTGTATTCTTAATTCCTGTGTGTACTCTGAAAAGGTTTTTTGCATTACCTGATTGAAATACTGTGATAAATAAGCTGTATTTGTATTGAGTTTTTTGGCAACAATATTCAATTTGAAGTTTGGATCCAAGAAGAGTTCTTTTTGTTCTAATTTTTTTAACCCTAAGGCCAACTTCTCTACAAATTCAGCATCTCTAATTTGCTTGGAATGAACATCCATTTTAGCTATGGGAAGGTTTTGATTTCGATTGGATTTTGAATCTTTCAAATCTTGAATGATTTTCAAAAATCGATAATGCTTTTCCTTTTGATTTTTGTAATAGTAATAAAAACTAAGGGCTAAAAAAATCAATACCATTAAAACACCAAAGAGAAATATTTTAAAATAATTCTTCGTCGCGATGATTTGGTTGGATTCTTCCTTGATTTTTTTTAAATCATAGTTATGTAAAAAATTCAAGGATTTGTTTTTAATAGTTTCTATCGATTGAATCAATTCTAAGCTTTTTTGTGCGAATACATAGGCCTTTTTAATGTCGTTTTGTCTACTGTATGCTTGGGCCATAATATTGTAAGCCATGAGTAAGTTTTCTTTTGAAACCTTTGTAATTTGGTAATTCTCTACATATTTTTTTGAATAAATTAGTGCCGAATCCATCTGATTCAAATGGAAATAACAATCAGCCATTCCTAAATCAAATAGCTGAACAGTTCTTATATTATCCTGAATTATCGGAAATTTTGTTCTACTCTTGTATAAGTGCAACGATTTAACATAATTTCCCTGTAAGGCAGCACTTTTTGCCAAACGCATATTAAGTAGTGCTTGAGTATATTCGGGATAAAAATTATCTTGTAACAACATTTTTGCTGCCGTATTGAAATAATAGTTTGCCGAATCTAAACAAGTGCTTTTTCGTGATTGGAGGAAATACATCTGATAAGCCTCTCCAATTATATTGTATTTATCAGCAAAAAGCTTTTTGTTCATTGCTTTTTTCTCACCAACACCCAATTTTAAATGTGGAGATGTCTTCAACTCTTTTTTTAATAATGTAATTCCATCTGCATAATCACCCATTGCCACTTTTATCAATCCATATTGCTCATTAAAAGGAGTATTCGGTACACTTTCTTTATATTTATCAAGGTAATATAAGGCCAAATCATACTCTCCCAAATTTTTATGGATGTAAAAAAGTTTATTTACACACATTCCAATCAAATCTTGATAAACTTTACTTGATTTGGAATATTTACTCTCTAAAATGTTTTCAATAAGTGCAATCAAAAGTTGTTTTGAATGCGTAAACTCAGACTTATTATAAAAATAATTTGCCACGTAATACTGTCCAAAAAAACCAAACAATTCGTTTTTAGATGTACTGATTTGCAGAGCTTCTTTGTAGGCTTGATCCGGATTTGAAATGAGTAACTCTTGAATAGTCCGGGTTTTTAATATTTCAGACTCACTTAAATCTTGAGAAAATGCCGAAAAAAAAGAAAATAATATTAAAAAAAAGGTAAACTGGTGCATCTTGAAAAAAGGGTAAGCTCTTTTTGAAAATTTTGTGTGCTAAAGTAAAGAATAAATCCAATGGTAATACAAAATTGTTATAAAGAGTAATTCAAATTTACATTCCTTTTGTAAACACAATGTAACATACAAAAAATCCCACTCAAATGAATGGGATAGTATAAAAATGTGGATTTAAATTTTACAATTCTAAAGCCTTATTTGCATTTCCGCCCATCAAAATTTCTACCGGGTTTTCTAAGGCTTCTTTTACAGCCACCAAGAACCCAACAGACTCACGTCCGTCAATAATTCTGTGATCGTAAGATAAAGCTACATACATTACCGGAGCAATCACAATTTGACCGTTTCTAACGATTGCTCTTTCTACTACATTGTGCATTCCTAGAATTCCGGATTGTGGTGGATTGATAATTGGAGTAGACAACATACTTCCGAAAACGCCACCATTAGATATAGTGAATGTTCCACCCGTCATTTCGTCAACTGTAATTTGTCCGTCACGTGCACGCAAAGCCAATCGTTTGATTTCTGCTTCAACCCCTCTAAACGATAACGTTTCAGCATTTCGCATTACCGGAACCATTAATCCTTTTGGACCGGATACGGCAACAGAAATATCACAAAAATCATACGAAATTTTTTCTTGACCGTCTATCATTGAATTTACGTCAGGATATAATTGTAAAGCTCTTGTTACGGCTTTGGTAAAGAAAGACATAAAGCCCAAACCTAAACCGTGTTTTGCCTTGAATTCTTCTTTAT
>JANJWE010000302.1 GCA_024709705.1 Flavobacterium sp.
TATACATCATAAACTCCTACCCAATACCATCTGTTTTTCGGGTCTAATTGGGTGGCTTTTTGAAAATTTGACAACGCATTAGAATACTCTTTTTGATAAAAATAATTTTTTCCCAATTCAAAATAGACTACCGGATTATTGGGTTGTAACTGTTCACATTTTTGCAATGCCAAAACCGCTTTGTCATAATTTTCAATGCCCTTCTCCCGAAGCGACTCATAAAAAGAAATCTGAAACGCATCGTTTTCCAAAGCAATATCATCCGGTTCCTGTTGAGCCCATAGCAAATTAGCTTGGAGAAATAATCCAAGAAACAGTAAGAAAATGCTTTTTTTTGTTTTCATTTATTCTAATACGGAATAATCTCCAATACTGATTTGAGTAAAATGCCCATCAAAAACGACATGATTTCCTATCATAGCATTATCTAATTTAGCATTTTTTATTACTGTCAAATTTTGAACCAAACTGTTACTTAGGGTTGCATTTTCAACTTTACATCCGTTTCCTAAAGAAACATTTGGTCCTATGGTTGCATTTTGGAGTACTACATTGTCTCCAATATAACAAGGCTCAATTATTTTTGAGTTCTCATTAATCAGAATTTTAGATATCAACTTTTCACCATCTTGATGTAAAAAATTCAGCATTCGGGTATTGGTTTCAACGGTTACATTTTTATTACCACAATCCATCCATTCGTCTACTTTACCGGGAACAAATTTCAACCCTTTTTGCTTCATGTTTTCCAAAGCATCAGTAAGTTGGTATTCACCTCCTTTGACTATATGATTGTCTAATAAAAACTGCAATTCTTTTCGTAAAGTTTCGCCACTTTTAAAGTAATAAATACCAATAATAGCTAAGTCTGAAATAAATTGTTTGGGTTTCTCTACAAAATCAACAATTTGATTTTTTTCATTCAACTGCACTACCCCAAAAGCACTTGGATCGTCTACTTGCTTTACCCAAATTACACTATCGGCTGTAGTATCTAACGTAAAATCGGCTCGAAATAGTGTATCGGCATAAGCCACTACTATAGGACCAGTCATACTTTCTTTGGCACACATAATAGCATGTGCCGTACCTAACGCTTCATTTTGATAGCAAATAACACCCTTGGCACCAAGTTTTTCTGCGATTGCAATAAGTTCTTGCTCTACTTGTTTCCCAAAATCCTTATGAA
Source organism: Flavobacterium sp. (assembly GCA_024709705.1). Taxonomy (GTDB): domain Bacteria; phylum Bacteroidota; class Bacteroidia; order Flavobacteriales; family Flavobacteriaceae; genus Flavobacterium. Next base: position 1,190 of record JANJWE010000302.1, read on the forward strand.
TAATAAATGCAATTTCTTCTATATGTTGGTTTATAACACTTGCAATATCTTCAACTAAACGGTGTACAATTGGCTTACCGGCTATGGGTATTAATGGTTTTGGAACCGTTAAAGTATGAGGTCTCAATCGTGAACCGCGACCCGCCATTGGAACTATTATTTTCATGTTAGCCCCCTAACCCCTTGATGGGGGAATTCCTATTAGGGGTCAATAGGATTTTATTAATTAATTCAATTTTTATTCTATTTCAATTTTTACAACTTATCAGTGACTGGTTTTAAGGTTGCAGATTTTACTTTACTCCTGTACTTCCAAAACCGCCTTCGCCTCTAGATGTTTCGGATAATGCTGTAACTTCAATCCATTGGGCTCTTTCGTGTTGGGCAATTACGAGTTGTGCAATTCGTTCTCCATTTTCGATACTAAAATCTTCGTTGGATAAATTTACTAAAATAACCCCAATTTCGCCACGGTAATCTGCATCAACCGTTCCGGGTGAATTGAGCACTGTAATACCTTTTTTGGCAGCCAGACCACTCCGCGGTCTAACTTGAGCTTCATAACCAATAGGCAATTCAATAAAAAGCCCTGTTTTTACAATAGCTCTTTCCAATGGTTTTAAAGTTATTGGCTCAGACAGATTGGCTCTTAAATCCATTCCTGCAGAAGCAATGGTTTCATAATGGGGTAGAGCATGTTGTGATTTATTGATGATTTTAATCTGCATGTTTTAGGACGATTTTTTTAAAATTTGTAGCAAAACCTGTTTTTCGTTTCGATAAACAAAATAGACAAAAAGAAGTAGTAATCCTATCCCTATTGCATAGTTTTCTCGAAAAAAGTAAAAATAAACAAAGGAAAATAAAACGGAAAGCCCTAGATACAATCCAATTTTTTTTCTGTCATAGGGTATGGGATAATATTTATTCCCCAACGTATATGAAATAATCATCATAGAACCATAGGCTGCAATGGTTGCAATGGCAGACCCCATATAACTCATTTTTTTAATTAAAATAAAATTAAGAACCAGAGTAATAAAAGCCCCAACAATTGAGATATAGGCTCCCATTTGAGTTCTATCTGTTAATTTATACCAAACCGATAAGTTGGTGTATATTCCTAGAAAGAAATTGGCTAAGACAATCAATGGAACTACATTCATTGCCGACCAATACGTGTCATTTGGAATCAGAATTTGTTTTAATATATCGGCAAAAACAATTACAAATAGCGAAATTATTGAACCCAAAATTACAAAATACTTGGTAACATTTGCATAGGTTTGCGGTGCATTCTCATTTTTGGCATAGCTAAAAAAGAAAGGTTCAATTCCTAAAGAATAAGCTGTACGAAATAAAACCATGAATAAACCGATTTTATAACATGCCGAATAAGCCCCTATATCTGCTTTGCTAACATGTAGTTTTTCTAATAAAATTTTATCAAAATGTTCGTTTATGGCAAAAGCCAATCCGGCTATCAATATAGGGAAACCGTAACGAATCATTTGCCTCCAAAGCTTGGAATCAAAATGCCATTGAATGTGAAAATAATTAGGTGTAAGAACCACTAAAGTTAATAAACTAGCTATAATATTGGCTACAAAAATATAGCCAATTTGAAAATTCTCTACAAATAAACTAGCCAAAAATGTTTCGGGATGTTGTTGAGCAATTTGAGGTAAATAAATTAAAAAGAATACATTTAATCCTAAATTAACTATTACATTTCCAATTTTAATAATTGCATATACAATGGGTCTTTGATAGGCCCTTAACTTAGAAAAAGGTATGATTACCAAAGCATCCAAAACCAAAATCCAAATGGTATAGGTAATAAATTCTACATCAATACCGGAGAATTTTGCCAAAGTATTTCGAAACAATATAGATACAATCAAAAACAAAAGAGTTGTCCAAAAAACTGAAATCATAGAGGTTCCAACAACAGCCCTTTTATCGTCATGGGTATTGTAAAATCTAAAAAAGGAGGTTTCCATTCCGTAGGCCAACAGCACATTGAAAACAACCAGCCATGAAAAAATGATGGAAACTTCACCATACTCTCCTCTATCGAGTGTTTTTGCATATAGAGGTACCAATAAAAAACTAAAAATACGAGGCAAGACCGTAGCCAATCCGTATATAGCAGTTTGTTTAAAAAGTGATCTGTAAAGTCCCAAAGAGTTCTAGAATTAATATTGGTGTAAGCAAAATTAACTATTTATTTGACTTTTCCATCACATTGGTAATTTTGAAACGTTTTATTTTTCCGTTTTTAAAATATTCTAAGAGAGCTTCAGTATCTTTTAGCTCATAGGAGTTGTTAATATTTATATTCGGTTGATTTCCGAATTCATTAATGGGATAAAATCTGGCTTTCTAAATACGGCTGTTGCTTTTTGGGAAGAATTTTGAATAACCTCAGCATCTTGATTTTTAAAATAGAGTTTTTTTAAAACAAAATTTGAAGGAAGACTCTTTTGAAATTCCATAGTAAAAATAGTTTGGTTTTCATTCGTTTCATAAAACACATTGGCTATTTCAATAGGAAATTTTGTCGAGTAAATGGTATTTGAAACACACCCCACTATAAAAAACAATCCAATTATTGCTATTCTTTTAACCATTCTCCTCTAAAAACTTTACAAAATGAAATCCTTTAGGAACAAAACCGTGATTGTAATAAAACTTATGTGCCGAAAAATTGGTCGTATAAGCATCAAGAGCTACCAATTTACAGCCCAATTCTATGGCTTTTTGATTTAAATAGGTAGTCAATAATTTTCCAACTCCTTTAGACCTGTGGTTGGGATGAACAATTACATTATCCAATTCTAAGTATTTGCCACACCATAATTTGGTTCCTACCCAAAAACCAGAGAGTCCAATGGGAATTTCGTTTTCAAAAGCTACAACTTGTTTGTAGTTATTGGGCAACATTTCATCCAATAAGTTTGCATAAATGGGTTCATTAAATTCGGGATACAATTGCTGAATTAAAGGCAATTGTTCCAGCATTTCTTCTTTGGTTGAAAGTTCTTTTAGCTGCATTATACTAATACTTTTTAGAAACAAATTACAAAAATCATCACATTTTTTTTACCACAAATTCGCTAATGGATTAATTAAAAAAATCATTGAAACAGCGACTGACATTTATTCTTTGATTAATAATGTTTCATTAAACAAATTCAAAATTCGGGTATACTCATCTACCCAAGAATAGGTTTCTTTAAATCCATGAGCTTCTACCGGATAAACAGCCAAATCCCAATGGTTTTTCCCCAATTCGATAAATCGTTGTGATAAACGAACTACATCTTGAAACTGAACATTATCATCTACCATACCGTGTAACATGAGCAATTTGTCTTTTAAATATTCGGCAAAGTAAATTGGTGAACTTCTTTTAAAAGCTATTGGGTCGGTTTCAGGAAAATTTAAAATATTTCCGGTATAACCGTGATTATAGTGTGCCCAATCGGTTACCGAGCGTAAGGCAGCACCTGATTTAAATTCGCCCGGTTTCGTTAATAAAGCCATAAGAGTTATAAACCCCCCGTAAGATCCTCCGTAAATACCAATTCGATTCGCATCAATTCCTTTTTGTGTAATTAAAAACTGCTTACCATCCAAATGATCCTCTAAATCGAGTCCACCCATATGACGGTAAATTCCCGTTCGCACGTTTCTGCCGTATCCGTCACTTCCTCTGTAATCTATATCCAAAACGGTATAGCCTAAATCGGTTAACAGGTTATGAAACATATATTCGCGATAATAACTACTCCAGAAATTGTGAGCATTTTGCAAATAGCCGGCTCCATGAACAAATAGTATAGCGGCATGGTTCTTTTTTTCAGGGCTGGGCTCGTAAAGTCTTGCATAAATTGTTGTGCCATCTTGAGCATTAAAAGTTACCACTTCGGGTTCTCTCCAAGAATATTTTTTAAATTTTTCGGTAGTTGAGAATGTTATCTGTTGTAAGGTAGTGTTGGGTTTGTTATCAGCAATATACAATTCCCAGGGTTTGTTTTTATAGGAATAGCGAACCAATAGTGTTTTTTCATCGGGAGATAGTTCTACTTCATGAGCCCCATTTTGAGTTAAAATAGGATTCATTTTTTGAGTAGAAATATCCAATTTGTAAAATGCTCGATTCCCGGGATGTGACGTATTAGTCGTTAGGTAAAATGATTTGCCGTCGCGGGATAATTTAACATTACGCACCTCCCAATTCCCTTGGGTAAGTTGGGTTTTTTGTTTGGTTTTCAAATTCAACAAATACAAATGTGAAAACCCGGATTCTTCAGATTGAAAATATACGGTTTCATTATCTTTCAAAAAGCCCAAAACCCCTCTAGAAAATGCATAACCCGGTATTCCGGGTCCATCTATCCATGCTTCATCATGTTGATGGTCCAATTCATAAATTTGATTGGCTTTCAAATCCAATTGAACAATCCATCTGTCTTTATTATCCTGACTTCGTATTTCTAAAACAGCCCATTTCCCATCAGAACTAAAAACCGGGGACTGCATGACTATTGCTTTTTCTGAGGGCTCAGTTTCTTTGAGATTGTCATATTCTGAATAGTACTTAGGAAGCTTGGAAATACCGGATAAGTTGGAAAATGAAACGTAATATACCGAATCTTTTTCAATCGAATATATGCCCAATTTATGTTTTGAAAAATTGGAAGTAGATACTTTTGCACGAGCAGAAAGACTCTGTGTATAACCATCTGCTGTGATGTGTTGTTCTACTTTAGTAGATGGAGTAGACGCATAATCGGAAAGTCTAAAGGTGAGAAATTTTCCATTAGGAGCCATAGTAATTTGCTCTAAAGAAGATTTATCATAATAAAAAGCTTTAGGCAGCACCCCTTTATTCAACTCAGATTGAGCTTTATACCATTCTTTTGTAGCTTCTTGATCTCTCAAATATTGAAACAACTCTTTTTGTTGGTTGGTCAAAAAACTATCTGTTATTTTAAAATCGGATTCTTTCCCGCTTTTAAAATGGGTTAATTGTACCATCGAAAAATCTTTCCAATTTAATTGAAAGATATTTTGATTTTGTTGAAAATAAAGAATATGAGGTTTTACACTTCGAACAATATTGGAAATTCTGTTTGAAGACGCTATTATAACTTGGTGCTTTTTTGTTTTTTTATCGTATAAATACAAATTGCCATTTAATGCATAAAACACTTCCGGAAACTCATTTTGATTATCGAAATTCAATTGTGATAACCCTAAATTATCGGTAAGTTTTTCAGGTGTCTTCATCCCCTTTTTCCAAAAATAGGTGCTGGTTCCCTTTTCATTATTGGGGTTCCAGTCAAAATAAACTATTGAGCCATCAATAGACCAACGGTGGTTGTCGGGCTGGTTGCCAATAAATTCATCCCCTTTCATGATTTCAGATAAATCGAGTTCTTGAGAATAAGAATGGTTTACTAAAGCAAGTAAACCCATTAGGATAATAAACAAACGCATCGGTTCTTTTTTTTGATTGAAACAAATATAATCTATTCCTTTTAGGTGTATTTTTTCAAAATTGTAATTTTTTAATTGCATTTGTTAAACCTTTCTTAAATTAATAAGTCTAATTGTTAAAACCAAACCTTTTATGAGACTCTTATATTTGATTTTAGCCTTTGCCCTTTTTTCTTGTTCCGGATCGGATGAGGGCACTAATCCCGAACCGCAACCCAATCCTTTTCAACTATCTGATTATTTGAATCTAAACTGGTCAAATTTGCCGGAATATGTTACTATTTCATATCCTGTACATTATTCGGGTCCCGTTTTACAAAATGTGAATGTCCCTCTTTCTAATCCTATTACCAATAAAGGGGCTAGCTTGGGAAGAGTTTTGTTTTATGATACGAAATTGAGTGTAAACAATACCCTATCCTGTGCAAGTTGCCACCATCAATCATCTGGTTTTACGGATAGTGCTATTTTTTCTACGGGTGTAAACGGTACTACTCCTGCTCATTCCATGCGTCTTTTAAATAGCGTGTTTTACACCGGAAACAGCATGTTTTGGGACAAACGTGCTCCCAGTTTAGAACTGCAAACTACTATTCCTATAAAAGATCATATTGAAATGGGATTTAGCTCTACCAATGGAGGTATGACAGCACTGATTACAAAAATGAATGATATTCCGTATTATCCGTATTTGTTTAACGAAGTTTTCGGTAGTCCAACAATTACAGAAGATCGCATTCAGAAAGCATTGGCTCAATTCATACGAAGCATAATTTCTACAAACAGTAAATTTGACACCGCTTTTGCCGAAGTATTTTCGCCTCAAGCTCCCAACGGAGGAATTGGTGCTCCGTTTCCACAATTTACCCCTAACGAAAATGCCGGTAAAAATCTCTTTTTGCTGCCTAAGCCTCAAGGTTTAGGTTGTGCGGGATGTCATGTTCCTCCAACATTTGCTTTGGCTGCCAATTCGTTAAGCAATGGCTTAGATGCCAATGAAACACGTATATTTAAATCGCCTTCCTTAAAGAATATTGCCGTTGGTCCGTATATGCATGATGGAAGATTTGCCACATTGGATGAAGTAATCGAACATTACAATTCCGGAATAATGAATGGACCAGCCTTAGACAATCGTTTAAAAGGGCCTAACAATACGGTGCAACAACTCAATATGACGCCATTACAAAAACAACAATTGAGAGCCTTTTTGGAAACACTTACAGATAACGTGATTACACAAGATCCTAAGTTTAGCAATCCCCATTTATAACAAAAGTCCCAAGAATTTCTTGGGACTTTTGTTTTTAAAGTAACGTATTTTTATCCTTTCAAAGCTTCTGCACCACCCACAATTTCAAGTATTTCATTTGTAATTGCGGCTTGACGGGCTTTGTTATAAGTCAACTTCAATTGATTTCTAAGAGCCGTTGCGTTATCTGTGGCTTTGTGCATTGCAGTCATACGTGCACCATGCTCTGAAGCAAAAGAATCACGAATGGCTTTATATAATTGTGTTTTCAATGATTTTGGAATCAATGTTAAAACAATTTCTTCTTTTGAAGGTTCAAAAATATAATCTGAAGCTGAAACCGAAGCACCAACTACGGGTGCAAGTGGTAAAAACTGCTCGGTTTGAACAATTTGAGTAGCTGCATTTTTAAATTGATTGTAAACTATTTCAATTTTGTCATAGTGTCCGGAAACAAACTTATCGATAAGCATATCAGCAATTACCGCTACATTATCAAAAGTTAGTTGGTCAAAAACCTCACTTTTGTTTTCTATAACCGTACTTGTTTTCCGCAATACATCATTCCCCTTTTTTCCAATAGCAAAAACATCAACTTGTTTTCCGGCATAAGAATCTGTAAGTACTTTTACTTGCTTAATAACATTAGTATTGAAAGCTCCACATAAACCTCTATTTGAAGTTATGGCTACGATTAATACTTTCTTTACTTCGCGTTGTGCTGTAAAATCACCTCCTATTTCACCTTCCATAGATGCACTTAGGCCTTGTAAAATTTCTGTCAATTTTTCGGCATAAGGTCTCATCGCTGTAATGGCGTCTTGAGCCTTTTTCAATTTTGCTGCAGAAACCATTTTCATCGCGGATGTAATTTGCATCGTTGACTGAACGGAACTGATTCTATTACGGATTTCCTTTAAATTTGCCATTTTGAATAATGTGTCAATGTACCAATTTTCAATGTGTCAATTAATTAACTAATTGACACATTTTGAAATTGACTAATTAATTATATTTCGCTGAAACCTCTTTTGCTGCATTATCTAACACATCGGTTAACTCGTCTGAGAATTTACCGGCTTTCAAAGCATTTAAAGTGTCTTTGTGCTTGTTATTTAAGTATTCAATATAATCTCTTTCAAATTCTTTTACCTTATTTACGGGAACATTACGTAATAAATTTTTTGTTCCGGCATAAATAATAGCAATTTGATCTTCTACTTTATAAGGATCATTAACAGCTTGCTTTAAAATTTCAACGTTTCTTCTTCCTTTTTCAATAACGTTTAAAGTAACCGCATCCAAATCGGAACCAAATTTTGCAAACGCTTCCAATTCACGGAATTGTGCTTGATCTAGTTTCAAAGTACCCGATACTTTTTTCATTGATTTAATTTGAGCATTACCTCCAACACGAGATACTGAAATACCTACGTTAATTGCCGGACGTACCCCTGAGTTAAACAAATCTCCATCTAAGAAAATCTGACCATCTGTAATCGAAATTACGTTGGTTGGAATATAGGCCGAAACGTCACCAGCTTGTGTTTCGATGATTGGAAGTGCAGTTAATGAACCTCCACCTTTAACGATTGGTCGTAAAGACTCCGGTAAATCGTTCATGTTTTTAGCAATATCGTCATCTGCAATTACTTTTGCAGCTCTTTCTAATAATCTTGAGTGCAGATAGAAAACGTCTCCAGGATATGCCTCGCGTCCCGGTGGTCTTCTTAATAAAAGAGAAACCTCACGGTAAGCTACTGCTTGTTTAGACAAATCATCATAAATAATCAAAGCCGGACGACCTGTATCACGGAAATATTCTCCGATAGCCGCTCCAGCAAATGGAGCATATACTTGCATTGGTGCAGGATCTGAAGCATTTGCAGCAACAATAACAGTATAGGCCATTGCTCCTTTATCTTCCAATGTTTTAGCTATTCCTGCCACTGTAGAAGCTTTTTGCCCTACTGCTACATAAATACAAAACACAGGTTGACCTGCATCATAAAATTCTTTTTGATTCAAAATAGTATCAATACAAACGGTGGTTTTACCCGTTTGACGGTCACCAATTACCAACTCACGTTGACCTCTTCCTACCGGAATCATCGCGTCAATAGACTTAATTCCTGTTTGTAAAGGTTCTGTAACCGGCTGACGGAAAATTACTCCGGGAGCTTTTCTTTCCAATGGCATTTCATAAAGATCTCCACCTATTGGTCCTTTTCCATCTATTGGATTTCCAAGAGTATCAACCACACGGCCAACCATTTGTTCTCCTACTTTTAAAGAAGCAATACGTTGTGTTCTTTTTACGGTAGAACCTTCTTTGATTCCTGTTGAAGGACCCAACAATACTACCCCAACATTGTCTTCTTCTAAGTTCAAAACGATTGCTTCTAACCCGTTTTCAAATTGAACTAACTCTCCATATTGAGCGTTTGACAATCCGTAAACGCGAGCAATACCGTCACCTACTTGAAGAACTGTTCCTACTTCTTCTAACGATGCACCTGATTCGAAACCAGATAATTGTTTTTTTAATATTGCTGATATTTCAGCAGGTTTAATTTCCGCCATTGTTTTATATCTTTATTGGAATATTAATTACTAAATTCTCTCTTTAATTGTTGCAGTCTGTTTGCTACAGAAGCATTATATTGTTGATCGCCAATTCTCAAAATAAATCCTCCAATGATAGTTGGATCTACTGTATTAATTAACGTGATTTTCTTATTTGAAAATTCTTTTATTTTGGCCAAAACTTTTGCCTCTAAGTCTGGAGTAATTGGGAAAGCAGTGGTTACTTTTGCCACTTCAATTCCGTTTAACAGATCGTGTTGAGCATTATATTGCTTTGCGATTTCTCCTAAAATCTCGAAACGTTTATTTTCTTTTAGCAACAAAAATAATCCTTTGGTGTCGTTTTGAACGGAGGCAAATATTTCTGACAAGGCATCGTATTTTGCTTCCGGTTTTACTACAGGACTAACTAAAAAAAGCTTTAATTCCTCATTAGAATTTACCGTTTCGTTAATCAATTTCATATCTTGATTCACTGCATCGGCTCTTCCGTTTGAAATAGCATTTTCTATAATAGCTTTGGCATATCTAATCGCAGCTCTTGACATACGGATTAATTTAATTTTGCATCGCCTAACATTTTCTCAACCAATTGGGTTTGAGCTTCTGTATTGGATAATTCACTTTTTAATACTTTCTCTGCAATCTCAATAGACAACGTAGAAACTTGATTCTTCAATTCGGCCATCGCTGCATTTTTCTCGCTTTCAATAGCAGATTTTGCCTGAGCAATCATCTTTTCTCCTTGAGCTTGAGCTTCGGCTTTGGCATCGTTTATCATTTTCTCTTTGATTTCACGAGCTTCTTTAAGCATGACATCACGCTCTGCTCTGGCTTCGGCTAATAAACGCTCATTGGAAGCGGTCAAGTTTTGCATTTCTAACTTAGCTTTTTCAGCTGCTGCTAATGCATTGTTGATTGACTCTTCTCTGCTTTTTACAGCTCCTAAAATAGGCTTCCAAGCAAACTTTTTCATTAAGAAAAAGAAAATAACAAAGATGAGCGTTGTCCAAAAAATTAAACTTTCCGGTGAAGTTAAGTTCATGTTTTATATAGATTAAATAGTTTTACTTGTTTTAAAAAACCGTTTCGCAACCAACCGTTACGAAACGGGTTCTTTTTTTAAAATTACTTTGCAATCAAAGCAACAACCACCGCGAAAAGAGCTACACCCTCAATAAGAGCCGCAGCAATAATCATAGCAGTTTGAATTTTTCCAGCAGCTTCTGGTTGTCTTGCCATAGCGTCCATAGCAGATCCACCAATTTTTCCAATACCGATTCCTGCTCCAATAACAGCTAATCCAGCACCGATTCCAGCTAATACCATAATGTTAAATTTATATAGTTAATAATTAAAAAAACTCAATTTTAGTGGTGGTCGTGCTCTTCTACAGCTTGACCAATAAACAAGGCAGACAACAAGGTAAATACATACGCTTGAAGTGCCGCTACCAACATTTCCAAAACACTCATG
>JANJWE010000309.1 GCA_024709705.1 Flavobacterium sp.
CATACATACGCTTTAGTTTTTTTGTAAAACAGAAAATCCCTTTTGCTGTTTTGGTTATTTGTAAATTGGTTTTTGGGAAACTACTCCCGGTATTTTGAACCCTTCAGGGGTTTGGTTATCAATTAAAAATCAGCATCAAAACTAATTTTTTGGGCTTCAGAATCGTTGTTCATCACTCCGGCTTTTTGGTACTCTGCTACACGTTTTTCAAAGAAATTGGTTTTCCCTTGAAGTGAAATCATGTCCATAAAGTCAAATGGATTGGAAGAATTATACACTCTTTCACAACCTAATTCTACTAATAGGCGGTCGGCAACAAACTCCAAATATTGGGTCATCAATGTAGAGTTCATACCAATCAAACTTACCGGAAGTGACTCGGTGATAAATTCTCTTTCGATAGTTAAAGCATCGGTAATAATTTCGGTAATTCTTGTTTTTGAAACTTTATTTACCAAGTGGTGATTGTGTAAATGCACCGCAAAATCACAATGCACCCCTTCGTCACGCGAAATCAACTCGTTTGAAAAGGTTAAGCCCGGCATTAAACCTCTTTTCTTCAACCAGAAAATCGAACAAAATGCCCCTGAGAAGAAAATTCCTTCAACTGCAGCAAAAGCAATTAATCGTTCTGCAAATGAATCCGATTTAATCCAACGCAAAGCCCAGTTGGCTTTCTTTTGAATAGCCGGAAATACTTCAATAGCGTGAAATAAAATGTTTTTTTCTTTTTCGTCTTTTACATACGTATCAATCAATAACGAATAGGTTTCGCTGTGGATGTTTTCCATCATAATTTGGAAACCGTAGAAAAATTTAGCTTCGGGATATTGCACTTCGTTTACAAAGTTTTCCGCTAAATTTTCATTTACAATACCATCTGATGCCGCGAAAAAAGCCAAAATATGTTTAATAAAATATTTTTCATCGTCATTTAACTTGGTATTCCAATCGGTTAAATCTTGATGCAAATCAATTTCTTCTGCGGTCCAGAAACTGGCTTCCATTTTTTTGTACCATTCCCAAATGTCGTGATGTTTAATAGGAAAGATTACAAATCTGTCTTTATTTTCTTGCAAAATAGGTTCTACTGCTGCCATCTTTTTCTTTTATTTTTTAGTAAGTGGATTAAATGTGGGTTCTTAAGAGTTACAAAGATTGCAATTCAAAACGGTAAATGAAAGTCAAACTTATTCACAATCGGGCTTAGTTTTTAACAACGAATGAGGTTTTTCTTACTCGAAAATAAAAACATCAAAAACCTGTATATCAGACACTTGAAAACGGGTTTATTAGCGATAGAACGGAAAAAAGGAAAAAAATTAAGGAATAATTGGGAAGGAAAGTTTGCAATAAAAACTACTTTTCTTTGTGGTATTCTTCACCCACTTTTTCGAGTTCTTGATACCATTGTTCACCAAATTTTCTAACGAGAGCTTCTTTGACGAATTTATAAACCGGAACTTCCAATTCTTTACCTAAAGAACAGGCGGGACTACAAATATCCCAACGGTGATAATTAACTGCGGCAAAATCTGAAAAGTCTTTAACTCTTATTGGATACAAATGGCAAGATACTGGTTTTTTCCAAGATACGATTCCTTGGTTGTAAGCTTGCTCGATGCCACACAGAGCCGTCTTTCCGTCAAAAATAACATAGGCACAATCTTTACCGTCTATTAGAGGGGTTTCCAATTCCCCATCGGCTCCGGTAATCCAAGTTCCTTGTTTTTCAATCGCTTCAATACCTTCTTTTCGTAAAAACGGTTTTACTTTAGGAAAAATTTCTTCCAAAATTTTGGCTTCATCCTTGTTCAAAGGAGCTCCGGCATCGCCATCTACGCAACAAGCCCCATGACAAGCTGTTAAATTGCATACAAATTCTTTTTCCAGAATTTCCTCAGACACAATAGTTTTTCCTAATTGAAACATTTTTTGGATATACGAATGATTGGTACAAAGGTACAAAGGTTTGAGGAAAATTGACTCAAATTATTAACGGTATTTTAGGGAAAAGCCACTTTAAAAACTTTAATTTTGTCCCAAAATACAGAATAATGGAAATTGATTTGCGAGAAATATTTACGGCTACAATGGTCCTGTTTGCCGTGATAGATATAGTAGGTAGTATTCCTATTATTATAGATTTGAGACAAAAAGTAGGACATATCCAATCTGAAAAAGCTTCTTTGGTAGCAGCGTGCATCATGATTGCGTTTTTATTTGTGGGAGAAACTATTTTGAGTTTAATTGGTATTGATATTAATTCGTTTGCTGTGGCGGGTTCGTTTGTATTGTTTTTTTTAGCCCTGGAAATGATTTTGGGGATCCGTTTGTATCGAGATGAAAATCATGGTTCGGCTTCTATAGTTCCCATTGCCTTTCCTTTGATTGCCGGTGCCGGAACGATGACGACTATACTTTCTATAAGGGCCGAATTTCAAACGGTCAATATTATCATTGCCATCGTATTAAACATAATCTTAGTGTATGGTGTTCTCAAATCTTCATCAAGAATTGAACGTTTTTTAACCCAAAACGGATTGAGTGTTATTCGAAAAGTATTTGGTGTCGTGCTTTTGGCTATTGCTGTAAAATTATTTGCAGCTAATGTTAAAGGTCTTTTTGAATAAATACAGAAAATGTATCTTTGTTTTAATTACTTGAAAGAATGAAAATTTTTACTTACATAGTTATTGCTTTAGCCTTTGGTTTAATTGTTTTTAATGTATTTCAATTGGACTTTGAGAATTTGACAGATGACAATAGTTTGATTGCCTTGATAGGTATAGTTGCTGCCTTTTGTGCCATTTTGATATTGTTGATTTTAAAATTGTCAAAATCAATAGAAGATAAACTAAACGACCGCTAAATT
>JANJWE010000001.1 GCA_024709705.1 Flavobacterium sp.
AGGAGCTACCTTAGAGCCGGTTTTAGATGTAACCAATCATAAAAGTTTATTTAAACAACTTTTAGAGCATGAAATAAAAGTTTCTGAAAGTATCAATAATTTAGTGGGTATTACTTTGGATGAAAGAGATTTTGCCACACATAATTTCTTACAGTGGTATGTAGCAGAACAAATAGAAGAAGAAGCAACGGCTCGTTACATTTTGGATAAAATCAATCTAATTGGCGATGATAAAGGGGGATTGTACTTGTTTGATAATGAAATGAAAAACTTCATTAGCCCAATGGCTGAAAATTAAGAAATAAAAATTGTTAATCTAAACCTAAAAGATGTGATACCTATCGCATCTTTTTGTTTTTTTACAAGCAATACAATGACTCAAAAAAATGTTTTTGTATTCCGTAATTATTAACTAAATTTGCCGTTTGTTTTGCATGACTTGTTTTGTGGAAGACAAACATTAAAAACCAATCAATGAATAAAGTATTTTTTGTTTTACTGAGTGTGTTACTAATAAGCTCTTGTAGTCCTTTTCAAAAAGCAATGAAAAGTGAAGATGTGGCTTTGAAATATGCCGTTGCTGAGGAACAATATGAAGCTGGAAAATACGATAAAGCAATACGTTTGTTTGAACAAATAGCCCCATCATTCAGAGGTAAACCTCAAGCAGAAAAGCTATTTTATATGTTCGCACAAAGTTATTATAAAACCAATCAATACTATTTAGCAGGCTATCAATTTGAAAGTTTTGTTTCATCTTATCCCAAAAGTGAAAAGCTAGAAGAAGCTGCCTATTTGGGTGCGTTCTGCTATTCCAAATTGGCACCGATTTATTCATTAGACCAAACCGATACGAACAGAGCCATTGATAAAATGCAAAATTTCATTGATACGTATCCGGAATCTACCTATCAAAAAGATGCCAATTTAATAGTCAAAGAATTACGCGAAAAGCTAGAGAAAAAAGCATTTGAAATTGCGAAACAACATTATACAATTGCAGAGGCAGTAAGAGATTACAATGCACCATTGGTAGCTTTAGATAATTTTATATCAGATTATCCCGGAACACCGTTCAGAGAAGAAGCCTACTATTTGCGATTTGAAGCCAGTTATGAATATGCCAAGCGAAGTGTAGATGCTAAAATCAAAATTAGATTAGAAGAGGCATTAATAGCTTATGACAAACTGATTAAACTGTATCCAGAATCAAAATTTAAAGAGAAGGCTGATAAAATTAAAGCCGAAATTAATAAAATGTTACAACAATATTCTAAATAATCACCAAAATGGATTTAAAGAAAACCAATGCTCCGGTAAATACAATTACTTACGATAAAAGAGCTATCGAAGAAACTACCGGTAATGTGTATGAAGCTATTACTATAATGGCTAAGAGAGCCAATCAAATAAATTCTGAAATTAAGAAAGAATTGATTGAGAAATTAGAAGAATTTGCTACTTATAATGACAGTTTGGAGGAAATTTTTGAAAATAAGGAACAAATTGAAGTTTCTAAATTTTATGAAAAATTACCTAAGCCTCATGCTTTAGCAGTTCAAGAGTGGTTAGACGGTAAAATCTATCACAGAGATACTACAAAATAAAGAACCATGTCAGTTTTAAAAGGAAAAAAAATACTACTGGGAATATCCGGTGGGATTGCTGCCTATAAAACTGCATCATTAGTTCGACTTTTTATAAAATCGGGAGCCGAAGTCAAAGTGGTTATGACTCCGGCTTCTAAAGATTTTATAACTCCCCTTACACTTTCTACACTATCTAAAAATCCTGTTTTTTCAGATTTTTATGAGGATGAAGATGAAAATCCATTCTGGAATAATCATGTGGATTTAGCTCTTTGGGCCGATCTTTTAATCATTGCCCCAGCAACCGCTAATACAATTTCCAAAATGGCAAATGGCAATTGCGATAATTTATTGTTAGCCGTTTACTTATCAGCTAAATGTCCCGTTTATTTTGCACCTGCAATGGATTTAGATATGTATAAACATCCTACCACTATTGCCAATTTTCACAAACTTCAACTTTTTGGAAATCACATGATTCCTGCTGAAAAAGGGGAGTTGGCCAGCGGATTATCCGGTGAAGGTAGAATGGCTGAACCCGAGACGATTTTAGATTTTTTGGAAAAAGATTGGCAAAATAAATTACCCTTTAAAGGAAAAAAAATTCTAATTACTGCCGGTCCCACATACGAACCTATCGACCCTGTACGTTTTATAGGAAATCATTCTTCCGGAAAAATGGGTTATGCTATTGCAAACAAAGCTTTTGAATGGGGAGCACAAGTAACATTAGTTAGTGGTCCATCACATCTTAATGTGAATCATTCTGAGATTGATGTTCAAAGAGTTACCACGTCATCAGAGATGTTTGAAGCCTGTAAAAAATATTTTGAATCTGTTGATATTGTAATTGCTGCTGCTGCTGTTGCCGATTACAAACCAAAAGAAGTTTCTTCTCAAAAAATCAAAAAATCTGCTTTAGAGATTGATTTGGTTTTAGAGAAAACAACTGATATTTTGGGTTATATGGGAATTCATAAAAAAAATCAATTCTTAGTGGGCTTTGCCTTGGAAACTGAAAATGAATTTCAAAATGCATTGCAAAAAATTGAGAAAAAAAACTTAGATTTGATTGTTTTAAATTCGTTAAACGATACCGGAAGTGGTTTTGGAACATCAACAAATAAAGTTACCTTAATCACCAAATCATTTGAAAAAGAGGAAAGACCTTTACAGTCTAAAGAAGCTGTAGCTGAAGATA
>JANJWE010000004.1 GCA_024709705.1 Flavobacterium sp.
GATACAGTAATGGTTATTTGATCATTTACATTGAATGTTGCCGGTGTAATAGTAACTTGGGCAAAAACAATAGAAGTAAAAAAGGTAAGTAAAAAAGTAAAAAGGTACGTTTTTTTCATAGCTGAAAATTTAAAATGATAAAAAAGGGCTGTAGGAAACAGCCCTTTTTAAATAATATTAAGAAACTATTGAGCAATTAACTCATAGGTGTATGCTCTTGGGTTACTCAAGTCTAATCTAACCAAATAAGTACCAGCTGCATCTAAAATCAAATCTGGTCCATCATAAGTCAAATTATCTGTACTTCCACCTAAATTGATAGTCCAAGCATTATTTGCTCTAAATTTATAACCACCAGCTGTCATTGTTACAGTTCCTTCCCATTTCAATGTACTTGGATTATAAGTTAAAACAGTGCTGTTATCCCATCCACCTGGTGTAGCTGCTCCAACAATTCCCCAAACTGTTACATCTGTAGAATAAACCAAAGTTGTTGTGTTAGCACGAACTCTGTAATATCCTGGAGATGCTATACAATCTGTTTCACCAGATTCTGCTAAAACTCCAGAGAAAGAACCGTCATCACCCCAGTCTGTATTACCCCAATTGAAAGCACCAGACTCACTTGGTCCGACAAACTTATAACCACCGTCTAACCAAATATATCCCTCATAATCTGTAGCTCCAAATCCTGAAGCTGCAATACGTGGAGCTGTAGGTGGGTTCCAACCTTGGTGATTTCCAGTTACAGCTAACTTGGGCAACTCTGTTGTATATGAAGTAACTAAAACAGTAATAACATTTGAATACACAGGCTGACTGTCAACAGTTCCTGTTGTAGCTTTGATACGGATATCTAATCCCTCTTCAACAAAAGGAGTTAAACCTGCAGCACCTGCAGCACCATTCAATTCAGCTACAGACCAAGTAATATTTGTACCGGTTGTATTTCCAGCAATAACAATTGATTCGAAATCTGAACCTGCTTTTGCTACTTCAATGTCATAGCTTACTGCAGTTGGAGTTCCATAATCTGCTTCACTCCAACTAACTGTTAATGCTGGATTGTTTTGTAAAGCAGGAGTTAATTCAATTGAAGTACCACCGTCTGGTGTTAAAATTGAGAAACTGCTAGGCGGAGTTAAAAACATTAGATCTTGTTCGTCTTCACAAGACCAAAACCCAATAGAAACTAGGGTTAACATTAATATTTTAAAAGTATTTTTCATTTTTGTTAATTTTTAAATTAGTCAAGTATTAATAACCTGGGTTTTGAGTTAAGTTTGGATTCGAAGCCAAAGAAGCTTCAGGAATTGGATACAATCGCATATGAGCAGGAATAGATATTCCATTACTTCCATTTCCTTTCCAAGCCCAATTGTATGTTCCTCCCGTGTATCGGTTAAATCGAATTAAATCTTGTCTTCTGTGAGCTTCCCAATGTAATTCTCTTGCTCTTTCATCTAAGATAAAATCTAATGTTAAAGCACTTTGTGTGATATTAGCAGTTTGAGAACCATTATTTGCTCTTTCTCTCAATGCATTCACATAATTCACAGCGGTACCTATAGATGCATTTCCAGCTCCTCTAACAGCACACTCAGCATACATTAAATATACATCTGCTAAACGGAAGAGAGGAAAATCTGTATCAACAAATGTTGAATTTGGACCCGGAATTCCTGTAGATGAAACATTGGAAAACTTAGACAAAATGAAACCAGAATCTCTATCTGCTATATCTGTAATATCAATGTTTCTTACTCCTGAAATAATTGTATTTCGGGCATCATTAGTAAACTGAGCACCCTCAAACTTTTGAACAAACTGTTTTCTTAAACGAAGAGCTCCTCCCCAACCTCCGGCACCTACACCTAGAGATTCTCCATTTTGCTCAATCGAACCAACAGATCCATTAATCATTACTGTTGTAGGTCCAAAATTTTGAGTTAAAATTCCATCCGATTGAATCGCAAAAATCATTTCTGGAGATAAATGATTATCTGCTTTAAAATTATTTAAGTAATTTGGATTCAAAGCATATCCTCCTGCAATAATAGCATTACATTGATCTACACACTGAGTGTATTTGTTTTGATTAATGTATACTTCGGCATTCAAATACATTTTTGCTAAAATCATTCGAGCAAAAGCTTGATCAAGTCTACCGGATTCGTTAGTTCTTGGAGCTTTCAAATCTGGAATAATAGCCAATAATTCTGACTCAATAAAATCAAAAAGTTGTTGTCTGTTGTACTCTGGACCTGCTGTATTCAAAGGATCGGCTTCAGTTACAAATGTAGCTTTACCAAACAAGTCCATCAGGTGGTAGTAAGCCAAGGCTCTCAATGCACGTACTTCTTGTCTGTAAACAGCAATTTCTGCAACATCTTGTGGATTTGTAACTCCGTACGAACTTAACTTAGCTGGTGTAGATTCTCTTAAATATTCATTGGCAAGAGCAACTTGGAACATCGCTCTACCATACATCCCTCTGATAATGGGGTTGGCGGCATTCCAAATATTTCTCTGAATTTCTCGAGTTCCTGGGTCATTTTCATAACTCCAAATTACTTCATCGGTAGCTAAGTCTTGCATGTACCACAATACCCTACCGTATTGACTTGTACCGGCATCGATTCCTCCAATGTTTGAAGAACCAGCACCGTCTGTACCTGTCAAGGACAAGTTTCCATAAACCCCCGCTAATGCTCTTTTATGAGCTCCGGGCTGTGAATAAAACTCCTGTAATGTCTGAGATAAAGGATCTTCAGGAGTAATATCCAGGTCATCCACACACGAATGCATAAAAAATGCAATCCCCAGCAGAGTGACAAATTTAAAATTCATTTTTTTCATAGTCTTTTATATTAAAATTTCACGTTTGCTCCAAACAAGAATTGTCTTTGTCTAGGATAGATTGTAGCATCAATACCACCAGTAATTTCAGGATCTAAACCGCTATATTCTGTAATAATAAATGGATTCTGAACCGTTGTGAATAATCGCAATGAAGCTTTTCCTCCTAACCAATTTGGGAAAGTATAACCCACTGTAGCATAATCCATTCGTAAGAATGAACCATTTTCAATAAACATATCCGATAAAACGTTTTCTCCATTTTGTTGGATGAAACCGGTGTTTAAATAATTGGTAGAAATATTTTCTAAAGATTGCCCTTCTAATAAAGTACTTGAATAAGATCTGGTAGAATTGATAGTATTCAAAATACGGTTACCAAAACTAGCTCTTAAGTTAAACCCTAAATCAAAATTCTTATAATTTAAAGTAGTTGAAAAACCTAACAATAAATCCGGATCAGGATTTTTGTAGATGTATCTATCTTCACCACTTATAATTCCATCACCATTCAAGTCGGCAAAAGCTCCTTCAATAGGTGCACCACTTTGATCGTATAGTTGTTTGTATACAAAAAACGAATTTGGAGTAAATCCTTCTTGTAAAATTTGAGAAGTACCTCCTGTTCCGGCTCCAGTAAATCCGGTGAATAAAGGAGTTCCTAAAGCTACTTTATCAATTCTTCTTTCAAATTTTGTAGCATTTAAATTTACATTCCAATTAAAGTTCTCTTTACGAATTACATCATAACCTATAGAGAACTCAACCCCTTTTGTACTCATATCTCCAATATTTTGTGGCCCTTGGTTTGAGAAGTTACCTCCATCGGCAAAAGCAGCAACTTGGAATAAGTCATATGATTTTTTATAGAAGAAATCCAATGATCCACTTAATCTATTCTCAAAAAATCCGTAATCAAGACCTGCGTTGTAGGTGTAAGTTTCTTCCCATTTAAGTGGACCATTTGCTGCAGGTACACCTACAGGATAACTTACGCCGCCAATAACATATTGTGAATTAGGGTCTCCTAAATTGTATTGAGGCAAGTAAAATAATGCATCAGGAATTGCTTGTTGACCGGTAATACCCCAACCTAAACGCAATTTCAAATCAGACAATTTTGTAGTGTTTTTAAAGAAATCCTCTTTCAACTTCCAGGCAAAAGCTACAGCAGGGAAATTACCCCAACGGTTTTCTTCACCAAATCTTGAAGTACCGTCACGGCGATAGGTTAAAGTTAAAAGATATTTATCTTTAAAGTTAAAATTAGTTCTACCAAAGAAACCAATTAAAACGACATCTGGGTCAGCGAAAGCTCCAGGCACGTCAGCCGCATTATTTCTGTTTCTGGTAAAATTTCCTTCAAATTCAAACTTTTGATATGAATAACCAGCTGTTGCTTCAAAATCTAAATTGTTAAATGATTTGTTATATACAAAATAGGAATCAAAAAGCTTATTTTTTCTGGTATTTTCAGAATACGAATCTACACCATAAAGCGTAGTTCCGTTGATAAATCCGGTTAATGCATTTCTACCTACCAAAATTCTTCTTTCCCCATCTTCTTGGTCAAAACCTAAATTAACAACGGCTCTTAATTCTGGTAAGAAATGAAACTTATAATCAACTTCTAGGTTACCAAAAAATCTGTTATTTATACCTCTGTCATTGGTTTGAAGCAATTGAGCCACAGGATTTCGGGTAGCTGGTGCCAAAAAGTTAGCTGTACTAGGACCGTTTCTGTACTCAAAAAAACCATCATAAGGAGATGAAGCATCGTATACCGGCTGTGTAGGGTCAAAACGAACAGCTGCACCTTCTACACCTGCTGCAAATCTATTTCTTTGATTTGTATAATTTGCCGCTAATCTAACTTTCAAGTGACCTTCAAAAAACTCAGGAGACATATTTAAAGCTACTGAATTTCTGGTAAAAGCATTGGTTAAACGCAAACCTTCTTGATAGGTGTTACCAACAGATAAACGCGTTGGAATTCTGTTGAATAAATTCCCTTTTAAAGACAAGTTATTATCCACAAAATCGGTACGTCTATAAATTTCTTCTTGCCAATCGGTATTAGCAACACCCAATCTATTAATCATATCTTGAGTACCCACTTCATTTATCAAAGCTCTAAATTCATTAGCAGAAAAAACATCTACTTTATTGAATTTGCGACCCGTACCGTATTGAAAATTGTATTCTACTTGTAGTGATTTCCCAGCTCTTTTAGTAGTAATAATGATAACTCCATTGGAAGCTCGTGAACCATAGATTGCTGTAGCAGAAGCATCTTTTAAAACCGTAAAACTTTCAATGTCATTTGGATTAAGAGAAGCCAATACAGATGTAGATCCTTCTCCTGTTCTGTTATCCAGTGGTAATCCATCAATTACAATAAGAGGGTCATTTGAAGCCAATAACGAGGCTCCCCCTCTAATTCTAATTTCAGATCCTGAACCTGGAGCACCACTCGTGTTGATAGTAACACCGGCAACTTTACCATTCAATAAATTCTCTGCCGTTACGTTGGCACCTTTATTAAAATCTTTGGTTGAAACTGTAGTTACAGACCCGGTAGCATCTTTTCTTTTTACCGTTCCGTATCCCACAGAAACAAGGGTTACTTCATCCAACAAAGTTGAATCTTCTTCCAAAGAAACAGACAAGGTAGATTGTGAAGTGTAAGTTACAGAAACCGTTTTGAATCCTAAAAAAGAAAATTCAATAACATCTCCGCTTTTTAATTTTGACAGCGTAAAATTACCATCAAAATCAGTTGTGGCACCATTAGTAGTACCTTTGACAATTACGTTTACTCCAGGAAGCGGTTGACCGGATGCTTTATCCGTGACATTCCCTTTCAAAGTGCTCTGTGCCAACATTGTAAGCGGCAAGAGAAGCAACGTAATGAACAACTTTTTAGAAATTGTTTTCATAGAGTTTGTTTAAGTTAAAAATTGTGTTTTGAGCTTGTATTTTATACTTCGAATGTTAAATTTAAGCAAATTTTTCAATATTCAGAAAGAACACATGTTAAATAGAAGGCGAAAACGTTTTCGTGTTGAAAACTTTTAGAATAATCATATATTTTAGGTGAAAAATTCCGATTCTGAAAAATATCAATTACCTTTATTCACAAATTTTTATTCCAGAAAATAAATCATGAAGAGAAAAGTAACTTTAAAACAAATTGCAAAAGAATTGGATGTTTCTATCTCAACCGTTTCAAAATCCTTAAAAGACAGTCCGGAAATAAGTGAAGATACCCGTCAAAAAGTTCAAGCTTTTGCCAAATTATATAATTACAAACCCAACAATATTGCTTTAAGTCTAAAAAACAAAAAAACAAAAACCATTGGCATTATAATTCCTGAAATCGTTCATCATTTTTTTGCCACTGTAATTAGCGGAGTTGAAAATGTTGCCAATGAACATGGTTATAATGTTATCGTTTGCTTGTCGGATGAATCTT
This sequence comes from Flavobacterium sp., assembly GCA_024709705.1. Taxonomy (GTDB): domain Bacteria; phylum Bacteroidota; class Bacteroidia; order Flavobacteriales; family Flavobacteriaceae; genus Flavobacterium. The sequence goes on from JANJWE010000004.1 coordinate 6,335, forward strand.
TTGATAAAGAAGTAATTAACATGGAAATGTTGGCCAATGGTAGTATCGATGGATTCATCATGTCTTTGTCTAAAGAAACCCAACAAAAAAAAGATTTTCACCATATAACTGAGGTCATCAATCAAGGCATGCCGGTAGTTATGTTCGACCGCGTTACAAACGATATTTTATGTGACAAGGTTATTATTGATGACAGTCAAGCCGCTTATCAAGCGGTAAAAACACTCGTAAATAAAGGTTACAAAAAAATCGCTTTAATTACCACTGTTGATTATGTAAGTGTTGGCAAACTTCGTACAGAAGGATACATAAAAGCGTTGCAAAATAGTGATATTAAAATAGATGAAAACCTGATTCTTAAAATTGAAGACATTGATCATTGTGATGAAGCTATAGAAAATTTAATAAACCATCAGGAAATTGAAGCTATTTTTGCAGTAAATGAACTGTTTGCGGTTACAGCTATCAAAGCGTCTCTTAAAATAGGATTGAAAGTTCCCGAAGATATTGCAGTAATTGGTTTTACTGACGGAATCATTTCAAAATATTCTTCACCAAGTATTACTACGGTAAGTCAAAACGGAATAAAAATGGGGGGTAAAGCCGCCAAAATGCTAATTGAAAGATTGGAAAGAGAAGATGAAGATGACGAACATTACAGAACTGAAGTTATTGAAACGCATTTGGTAGAACGAGAATCTACGCCAACGTTGTAGCTACCATATAAATTTGATTTACAGGGTTTTAAAAAATCTAAATTTCAAATCCAACTTTCATAAATTTTTTAAAAAAATAGTTTCACTTAAAAAAAAAACTATATTTGTACTTAATTATCAGAGCTTGTATTTTACTTCGAACCTAAGTTTTGATAAGCCATAAATCGCTTATCGTATTAATATTTAACTAATTACGATAATGGAAAAGCGTAAATTAAGTTTCTGGGAAATTTGGAACATGAGTTTCGGTTTTTTGGGAATCCAGTTCGGTTTTGCCCTTCAAGGAGGGTTTATGTCCCGAATTTTTCAAACTCTTGGTGCTAATGTTGATGATATCCCTGGTTTATGGATTGCAGCTCCTTTGACAGGACTTT
>JANJWE010000012.1 GCA_024709705.1 Flavobacterium sp.
AATACAGGTGGAACTTCAAGTAAAGCATTTGTTTTAAATATTACCACCTTAAATGGGGTTGGGACCTACGATATAGGAGGAGGTGTGACTGGTTTAGGGCAGGCCAATGTAAGTTATGTAGAGACAACCGTTAACCTTTCAAATCCTACTGCTCCAGAAATTAAGACTTGGAATGCTCCTTATGAAGGTGGAGAAAAGGTAGGAGAAATCAAAATTTCTGAAATCACTTCAACCAATGTTAAAGGAACTTTCTTTTTTACAGCCAAGAATGTAGGTGATAATTCTACGAAACAAATCACTGAGGGTTCATTTAACATCAACTTGTAACCCTAAATTACCTCAAGTTTAGTTCTTCCCAACCGTTTGTTGGATTTGGTTGGGAAGTTTTTTCTGTATTTTAATAAAAAAATCAATTTTATGAGAATAGTATTAAGTATTCTAATTGGTATCCTTTTTTTTAACGTATTGCAAAGTCAAGATTTTACCACCAAAGATTTTTCTAAAAGTTACATTCAAATGGATAGTAAAAACCCTTTTGGTAAGTCAGATAAAATTTGTTTCCTAGGAGCTAATGTTACTCTGAAAACAATGGAATATCAAAGAAAAGGTTCGTTAAACAAAAACAGCGGAGATAATATTGACCGATTTGCCTCAATTATTGATGGTATTTCATTTGACGATGCTCAAGAATTGGCAGATTATTTTAGGTTGACTTTGGAGAATCATTTTACAAAGATTGGCTATACCATCATTGATCCTTCAACTCTTGCAAACCAAGAGGAATACAAAAAATTAATCACCAAAGAAACTAGCGTCAATGCGGGTGAGTTTTTTAGTCAAATGGCAAAAGGACAGGAATGGGGAGCTGCCATTACTTTTGCAGCCGGTAAAAAACCTATTTTTAAATTTCCCAAAATGGCAATGGGAGCCCATACCAAATTGGCTTCAAAAAATGATGCAATCATGGTAAACATTTCGGTGTTATTAGAACCTTTTTTAGTTAACTGGGATAAAAAATTTGTTTCAAAGTTTTATGATTCGGAGGAGTACAAGCACACTTTTTCATTTGATCCGGTGGCACAAATAAGTCACTTTTCAAATCTTTTTACGTATGATTTACCTATGAATATAGTATCGCCCAATTGGGGAGCGTTGTCATTTGAACCGATGTCTTATCTGGCTAAAAACAAAATAAAATTCCAATCAACAAACGATTACATCAAGGCAATAAAAAAAGGATCTCCCAGTGGAGAACTCACTTCTAATGAACAACAAGGCTTGATGCTTTACACCGTTACAGTAGATCGTGATTTATTTATGGAAGCAATGAAAAAAGCATTAGATGCCTATGCATACCAATTGGCAGAATATGCTAAGAGCAAAAAGTAAATCCTGAAATACAAACCTATTCTTTCCCAATCGAATTTTATTTTGGTTGGGAAGTTTTTTTAGGGCATATGCCGTATTGTTTGATTCATTTGAATAGATGATTTTTGAATATTACCCTAATACAAGTAAGAATGAAATCTACCAAATCAATTCGAGTCGTACTGTTACTTTATTTTTTAGTATTTTTAGTTTTGTTACTCAATTTAATTGTGATTTTGAAATAGTTACAGAGCTATAAAAGTAAAATTATGCAGTTTTTTTGTAGGCTTACTTACAAAAGATTACATTTGAAATACGTCTAAAAACAACCTAATGAAAATCAAAGTACTAGGCAGTTTATTTATAACTTTATTACTATGCTTTACAGTCAAAGCTCAAGTTATTAAGAAAAATGAGGCAGATCGTTCTGTTGCTCCAACTTTTTCGAATAATGCTCTAAAGAAAGTTCAGTATTATATGGAACTTTCAGACAAGTATAGCAATACCCATTTAGATTCCTCTTTGCATTTTGCCCAAAAGGCTTTTCAAGAAAGTAAACAAGTAAAAGTTGATTCTGTATTGGCACAAGTATACAATACATTGGCTAATGCCTATGAATACAAGGGACATATAGATTCAGCCATCACTTTTCATACTTTAGCTTTACAAAAAAGAATACAATTAAAAAATCAAGTTTTAATAGCCGATTCGTATAACAACTTAGGTGTTTCAAACGATCAATTGGGTAAGTTTAAAGAAGCATTAGAATATTATTTTAAAGCCATACGACTTTATGAAAAAGAAAATGAAAGGTCTAAAAAAGCTATGGTCTTGGGAAATATTGGTATAGTATATAAACAACAAAAAGCTTTTGATAAGGCCTTGTATTATTACAAGAAAGCGAATTCGCTTTATCTCCAACTTCAAGATGAATTTGGTATTGTTGTTACCAATGGCAATATTGGTTCTGTATTGATTGATCTTAAACGATATGCCGAATCTGTTTCCTATTCCAAATTGGCAGCCAAGGGTTATGAAAAACTAAAATACGATCGGTATGTTCCTTATCCTTTAACCAATATTGCCATTGCACAGGATAGTTTGAAACGCTACTCTGAGGCCGAAGAAAAATATTTAAAAGCAATTTCTTTGCATAAAGAATACGGAAATAATTATGAAACTGCCAATGTTTTGAATGCATTGGCGACTTGTTTGAATAAGCAAAGAAAGTTTGAAGAAAGTATTAGGGTTTCGATTGAATCGTCAAATTTTATAGATAAGACAGATGCGAGCAAATTAAACTTAAATCAATATAAAAATTTAGCAAGAGCCCATGCCGGATTGGGTAATTTCTCTACCGCCTATTCGTATTATGAAAAGTACGATCAATTAAAAGATAAGCTTTTTGAAGATGAAAAGACAAAGTCAATTTTTGAGTTAGAGAAACGTTACGAAACCGAGAAAAAAGAAAAAGAATTAGCTCATGAAAAAGTTAAGGTTACGCAACGCGAATTGAAAATTAAGCAAAAAAACACTCAGCTTTATTTTGCACTTGGCTTAATACTTACCGCTTTGATTATTGGTTCTCTTTTATACAAACACCAAAAAGCGAGAAACACGCAACTTAAAAAAGAAGCACAACTAAAAGAAGCATTGCTCAAAATTGAAACTCAAAATAAATTGCAAGAGCAACGATTACAAATTTCAAGAGATTTACATGATAATATAGGCTCTCAACTCACTTTTATTATTTCATCCATTGATAATTTGAAGTATTTTGATTTGGCCAAAGAAAAATTAGTTTCAAAATTTGACAACATTAGTGGATTTACTAAAAATACCATAACCGAGTTGCGGGATACTATTTGGGCCATGAATAAAAACACAATTTCGGTTGAAGATTTGCAAATTAGAATTGCCAATTTTATTGATAATGCCAAATTGGCTACACAACATATTTCTTTTGATTTTAGTATTGACAAAAGTGTGGTTGCCATTCATGAATTTTCTTCAATTGAGGGAATAAACATTTATCGAATAATACAAGAAGCAGTAAATAACAGTATCAAATATGCCCAAGCCTCTCAAATACAAATTGAATTGAAGCAAGAAAGCGATACGTTGTTTTTTTTGATTAGTGATAATGGTATTGGTTTTTCAGAAACCGAAATTGAAATGGGAAATGGGTTGCAAAATATGAGAAAAAGAGCAGTAGAATTAAAAGCCGAATTGAAAATTGAATCAGAAAAAGGGAAAGGAACCTGTATTACTATTGCAAAAAAGCTGATGTAGAATAAGACAATTGCCTTATATGACCGTTTCTTCTATTTCGTTACATTTGAATTCATACTTTGTACATTTTTATGATTTTACCTATTGTACTGTTTTTTATTGTGGTAAATTTTATTTGTATTGTTTTTTTCAAACAAAAATTTTATAAAATGAATGCCAAGCATCTTGAGTTTATCTTGGGTTTGCAAGATCAGGTAATTTTAGAACAAAACAAGCGTGACACTATGAATCAATCGGTTGTTTTTGTAACTCAAATGGAGCAGACAACTCAACGTCAATTGACAGCTATTCAGTTGAAATTGGAACTGTTGCATCTTTTTAGTAAAACTAATTTATACAAGCAATGAACATGAAGCTAGCCATAATAGATGACAATAGTTTTTTAGTTAAAGCTATTAGTGAAAAGTTATCTTTTTTTGAAGATATCCAAATAAAATTTACAGCCTTGAATGGAGCCGAATTGTTAGCCAAATTAGAGGAAAATCACAATTTAGATGTTTTGTTGATGGATATCGAAATGCCCGTTTTAAATGGAATTGAGGCAACGGCTGTTGTGAAACAAAAATACCCACATATCAAAGTTATTATGCTAACCGCATTTGATAATGATGAAAACATTTTTAATGCAATTAAAGCCGGAGCCGACGGCTATTTGTTGAAAGAAGTCAATCCTTCAGATTTACATCAAGGAATTATTGAAACTCTGAATGGGGGAGCAGCCATGAATCCGTCTATTGCTTTAAAAACCTTGAAATTACTTAGAAACCCAATAAGTTTTGAACTTAAAACAGACGAAGAAATAAAGCTTTCGAGTCGTGAAATAGAAGTTTTGGAACAACTTTCAAAGGGGTTGAATTACAATCAGATTGCAGACAATTTGATACTTTCGCCCTCTACTGTTCGAAAACATATAGAAAACATATACACCAAACTTCAAGTACACAATAAGCTTGAAGCGGTTTCCAAAGCCCAACAAAAAAAGATTATATAGAAAACGACTCTGTTAAGAGTCGT
>JANJWE010000039.1 GCA_024709705.1 Flavobacterium sp.
GAAGGTGAGGTAATTACCATGTTGGTAATGCCTGTAATGCTAAACAACTAACACAAATAAACCCAAAAAAAAAGCCCCTTGACAATTCGAGCGGCTTTTTTATTTCATTTTAGGGAACTAAATATTCATAGGTTGATTGCAATCCCAAAGGAATTCCTAATTTCCAATAGAGCAATAAAAAGAGCGTCCATAAAATCATAAAGGCTATAGAGTACGGAATCATCATTGAAACTAAGGTTCCTATACCTGTAGATTTGACATATTTTTGACAATACACCACTACTAATGGAAAATAGGGCATCAATGGAGTGACAATGTTAGATACAGAATCTCCAACTCTGTATGAAGCTTGAGTTAAATCTGGAGAGATTCCTAATTGCATTAACATTGGTACCATTATGGGGGCAATCAAGGCCCATTTAGCCGATGCCGAACCAATAAATAAATTGACAAAAGCAGTCAATATGATAATACCCACAATAGTAACCTCAGGGGCTAAAGCCATAGCTTTTAATGTTGAAGCTCCTTTTAATGCCAATAAAGCTCCCAAATTTGATTTAGCAAAGGCATCAATAAATAATGCACAAAAGAACGCCATAACAATATAATAACTCATTCCACTCATGGATTTTGTCATACTATTGATAATGTCTTTAGATTTTTGAAAAGTACCGGATACATAACCATACACCACACCCGGAATTAAGAAAATAACAAAAATTAAAGGTACAATTGACTTCATTAAAGGAGCAGTAACTACAGCCAATTCACCCGTTTCAGAACGTAAAGGAGAACTGGATGGTATTGCCCAAAAATATAGACCTGCCAAACTCAGAAGCATCACCAATGAAGCCCAAAGAAATGCCTTTTTCTCTTTAGGCATCAATTTATCCATGGTTGGCTTTTCAGTTTCATCTATTTCTACAGTAACCGATTTCAATCGAGGCTCAACAATCTTATCTGTGATGTACCATCCAATAAATACGATGAGTAATGTAGAAGTTGCGGTAAAACCCCAATTGTTTAAAGGATTCAATTGAATATCCTTATCAATAATTTGAGCTGCTGATTGTGTAAATCCTTGCAAAAGTGGATCAATTCCGGAAGGAATAAAATTGGCACTAAAACCTCCTGAAACACCAGCAAAAGCAGCAGCGATTCCGGATAATGGATGTCTTCCTGCAGCGTAAAAAATAACACCTCCTAACGGAATTACCAAAACATAACCTGCATCGGTTGCTGTGTGTGATACGATTGCAACTAATATCAAAACAGGAGTTAATAACATTTTTGGAGTAACACTTAACATGGCTTTTAAACCTGCGTTGATAAAGCCAGCATGCTCTGCAACACCAACACCCAGCATGGCCACTAATACAATTCCTAAAGGAGCAAAACCGGTAAAAGTAGTTACCATGTTGGATAAAAATGCTGCTAAAGAAGTACCACTCAATAAATTGATAACTTCAATTGGAGCATTCGATCTAGGATCTATTTCTGAAAATGTAATTCCCGACATAAATGCCGATAGTATCCATATACCAATCATCAAACTAAAAAAAAGAATAGCCGGATCAGGAAGTTTATTTCCTTTTTTCTCAATAAAATCAAGTGCTTTATCTACAAAGCCTTTTTTTACAGGTAATTGTTGTTCCATGTTTTTAAGAGTTAATTAAAGTACTAATGTAGTACTTTTTTTTAAAGAAACTCAGTTTTTGGATACGCAATGAAACAAAATACAGAAAGAGTAAAAAATATAAATTCAAAAAAAGCACTTACTAAATCAACTTTAGTGTTTACTATTTAAAAACAAAAAGTTAAGATAAGTAAGTGCTTAAAAACTGTCGAGTCAATTAAATTTTACTCTCGTGGATGGCTAAAATTGGCACCTGAACATGAAAAGCTAACTTTTGAGTTAAACTTTGTTTAAATAACTCTTCAAAAAATCCACGTTTATAATTCAACATGGTAAGTAAATCAACTTGGTAGCTATTCACAAAATTCAGAATAGAGTCTTTCACTTGTTCACTTTCTACAGTGTGAAATTCTACTTGTTCTCCCTTAAACAAAAACTTCCAATCCTGAATAGTAACTTCTTTAACATCAGATTTTTTAGTTTTTATATACAAACAATGTACTTTTGCATCAAAAGCTTTTGCTAACTTCAGAACTTGCTTAAGAGCCTCTAAATCTTTTTCACGAAAACGAGTTGTAAAAACGATATTCTTAATAGGTGTAAACTCACAGTTTTCGGGTACACCAAATACAAAAGCATCAACATCTGTTATAACACTACCGGTATTTGATCCCAAAAAGGTTTCTTTAAGTCCTGTAGCTCCTTTGGTACCCATAACGATGTAATCAATTTTTTCATCTTTTGCCACTTTTTTTATGGTCCAAATTAAATCACCGTGTTTCAAAACATTACTGATTTTAACGCGACCTAGGTTATGTTTTTCTGCTAAATCTCTCAAAATTGGGATTTGATCTTTGAAATCTTCAAAATTCTCAAGTTCAATTGAATCGTAAACATCTTTCAAAGTTTGGGGTAACCCTCCCATATGCAACTGAGGTAATTCATAAGTATGAAGGGTTATTATTTCTGCATTTATAGCGTTGGCCAATTTTAATGCATATACAAATGCATTATTGGCAGCAGGAGAAAAATCTGTGGGAAATAAAATCTTTTTCATAAGTTTAGTTTTAATAGGTTAATTGAGTAAAGTAAATTTAAGACATTATTCTCTAAATATACATGATAAATATCAGTATGTATTGTAATCATTCAAATTCAAAAACAATTATTTAGTACTTTTGTGAAAAAGAAAACTATGATTTCTAAGGATACCATCGTAGCCTTGGCAACACCTTCCGGTGCGGGAGCTATTGCAATTATTCGTCTTTCGGGAACAGAAGCTATTTCTATTGTATCCCCTATTTTTCATTCAGTTTCCGGAAAAAATTTGGTCACTCAAAAAACCCATACCATACATTTAGGAACAATAGTTGATGGAGAAAAAACCCTTGATCAAGTTTTGGTTTCGATCTTCAAAAATCCACATTCCTATACGGGTGAGGATGTAGTAGAAATTTCGTGTCATGGTTCCACTTTTATCCAACAACAAATTATTCAATTGTTACTTCGAAAAGGAGCAAAAATGGCTCAGCCGGGCGAATTTACCTTGCGGGCTTTTTTGAATGGAAAATTAGATTTGTCGCAAGCCGAAGCGGTAGCTGATTTGATTGCTTCAGACAATGAAGCTTCACATCAAATTGCCATGCAACAAATGCGTGGAGGATTCAGTAATGAAATTGCCAATTTACGTCAGGAATTATTGAATTTTGCTTCTTTGATTGAGTTGGAACTAGACTTTGCTGAAGAAGATGTTGAATTTGCCGATCGTACTCAATTTAAAGAACTTTTAAACCGAATTGAGTTTGTTTTAAAACGATTAATTGATTCCTTTTCAGTTGGAAATGTCATCAAAAACGGAATTCCAATTGCGATTGTAGGTGAACCCAATGTTGGGAAATCCACCCTACTCAATGCACTATTAAATGAAGAAAGAGCCATTGTTTCCGACATCGCAGGAACCACTCGCGATACCATTGAAGATGAATTAGTAATTGACGGGATTGGTTTCAGATTCATCGATACGGCAGGAATTCGTGAAACCACTGACCATGTAGAAAGTATCGGTATTAAAAAGACGTTTGAGAAGATTGAACAAGCCCAAGTGGTATTATATTTGTTTGATAGTTTCAAGTTTCAAGTTTCAAGTTTAGTATATTTAACTGAAATTGAGAAGGTGAAATATAAATACCCATTAAAACCACTTGTTGTCGTTATCAATAAAATTGACTTACTTACTAAAAACGAAATTCTAACTATTCATCAACAACTTGAAACCTTAAACTTGAAACCTGAAACCATCTCCGCTAAAAACAACATCGGTATAGATGAACTTAAGCAAACCCTACTTTCTTTTGTAAACACCGGAGCACTGCAAAACAACGAAACGATTGTTACCAATAGTCGTCACTATGATTCGCTTTTAAAAGCGTTGGAAGAAATTCAAAAAGTGAAATGGGGATTAGAATCAGGACTATCTTCTGACCTCATGGCTATTGACATTCGTGAAGCTTTATATCACTTTGGCGAGATTACCGGAGAAGTGACCAATGATGAATTACTTGGAAATATTTTTGCGAATTTCTGTAT
>JANJWE010000083.1 GCA_024709705.1 Flavobacterium sp.
CCACATTCATCAATTCGCCCAAGGCTTCTCTAAATCGGTAACGTTCAATAGATGAGGCAATCACTGCCGGATACGCTTTTAATTCCGCCAAAGTTTGCTCATCCACTTCCGAAAATTCATTCGGCTGTGGCACAATTCCATCATAATATTTATTAGTCAACACCACCACTCGGTTGATAAAATTCCCATAAATAGCGGCCAATTCATTATTGTTTCTCGCTTGAAAATCCTTCCAAGTAAAATCATTGTCTTTGGTTTCCGGAGCATTTGCCGTCAAAGCATATCGCAACACATCTTGTTTATCCGGGAAATCAATCAAATATTCGTGCAACCAAACCGCCCAATTTTTAGACGTTGATAATTTATTGCCCTCCAAATTCAAAAATTCATTCGCCGGAACATTATCAGGCAAAATATAGCTTCCTTCGGCTTTCAACATCGCCGGAAAAATGATGCAATGAAAAACAATGTTATCTTTTCCTATAAAATGAACCAATTTCGTGTCGGCATCTTTCCAATACGGCTCCCAATCCTTGCCTTCTCTCGCTGCCCATTCTTTGGTAGAAGAAATATATCCAATCGGAGCATCAAACCATACGTATAACTTTTTGCCTTCGGCACCTTCCACCGGAACGTCAATTCCCCAATCCAAATCACGGGTCACGGCTCTTGGCTCCAAACCTCCATCTACCCATGATTTTACTTGTCCGTAAACATTGGGTTTCCAATCGTTTTTATGGCCTTCCAAAATCCATTCTCGTAAAAAAGCTTCGTAGCGATTCAATGGTAAAAACCAGTGTTTGGTTTCTTTTTTCACAGGAGTTGTGCCGGTTATGGTCGATTTGGGATTAATCAAATCCGTCGCATTCAACGTAGAACCACATTTTTCACATTGGTCGCCGTAGGCTTCTTCGTTGCCGCATTTCGGACACGTTCCCATCACAAATCGATCGGCCAAAAACTGCTGAGCTTGTTCGTCAAACAATTGTTCAGTGACTTCTTCAATAAAATCGCCGTTTTCATATAATTTTCTAAAAAAAGCCGATGCCGTTTCATGGTGAATTTTAGCCGATGTCCGCGAATAATTATCAAAAGAGATCCCAAAATCTTCAAACGATTTCCGGATAATTCCGTCGTATTTATCAATCACTTCCTGAGGCGTTATGCTTTCTTTTTTGGCTTTCATCGAAATCGCCACGCCGTGTTCATCACTTCCGCAAATAAACGCCACATCTTTTCCCTGCAAACGCAAGTAACGAGCATAAATATCAGACGGAACATAAACGCCCGCCAAATGTCCAATGTGAATCGGGCCGTTCGTATAGGGCAAAGCCGCCGTAATTGTATATCTTTTCGGATTTTCTATCATAAAATGTTCTTTCTCGCCAAGTCGCCAAGCCGCAAAAAGGCAAACGTTAAAGTTTTTCTGCTGCAAAAATAAGTTTTTTATCGCAGAGACACGAAGCAATGACTTCAGAGATTGCATTTTATTTTTTTCAAGAAGCTATTCTGGCTATTCGTTCCAAGCTTTTTTGTCTTGTTGTTTTTTTCTAAGGCAAAAAAAGAGCTTCCTTTGGTCGCTTTTTTTCGCCAAGAAAAAATACAACAATCCTGCAAAAGGCTTTCCACTTCTATCCGGGCTAAAAATTCGTGTAACAAATCATTTCAAAACAAATCAACTTGCTAAACCAAAGGATAATTTGTTTATTTGTTAAAAGAAAACCGGTGAACATGAAAAACGTTGTAACCCTTTTATTCCTTTCACTTTTTTTCACCACCAAAGCTCAAATGGATAAAAAAATGATAACTCCACCGTATTTACAAAAAGGCGACACGGTTGCCATCGTAGCCACAGCCAGAAAACATTTGAATGACGATTTAAAATTAGCCAAAGAATTTTTGGAGAATTGGGGTTTAAAAACCATCATCGGTTCTTCTATAGGTTTAGATAATCATCAATTGGCCGGAACGGATGAAGACCGAGCTAAGGATTTTCAAACCCAATTGAACAACCCCAATGTAAAAGCCATTTGGTGTGTTCGTGGCGGTTATGGAACCGTTCGGATGGTAGATTTAATTGACTTTTCTGCGTTTAAAAAAAATCCAAAATGGGTGATTGGGTTTAGCGACGTTACAGTTTTACACAGCCATTTGAATACGCTAGGATTTCAATCCATTCACGGCATGATGCCGGTAAATATTCCCAGAGCCACACCCGAAGCCAAAGAAAGCTTACGCAAAGCCTTGTTTGGCGAAAGTCTTTCTTATTCGATTCAGTATGACAAAATGAATAAATTGGGTAAAGCCAAAGGGGAATTGGTCGGGGGGAATCTTTCTATTTTATACAGTTTGTTTGGGTCGGCTTCAGCGATAGATTGCACCGATAAAATATTATTTTTAGAGGATTTAGACGAATATTTATACCACATCGACCGTATGATGATGAATCTCAAACGCAACGGTTGCTTGGAAAGTTTAAAAGGAATAGTCGTAGGAAGCATGACCAAAATGAACGATAACGAAATTC
>JANJWE010000097.1 GCA_024709705.1 Flavobacterium sp.
CGTTCATGTTACGCGATATGCTGTTAATGGAAAAATAAAGTTTAGCAAATATCACCCGGGTAAATACTTGGTAGCATGGCATCCAAAAGCGAGTACCGAAAACGAAAGAACAACCGTAGTTATTGAAAATCGTGTTTTTGGCGAAGTTTTATACCGACAAATTGCAGGTGCTTTAGCCAAAAGAATTATTAATTATGCCGAAGAAGGCATGCAAGTAATTCAAGGTGCCGATGCCGGATTTATTAAATTTGGTTCAAGAGTTGATTTGTATTTACCTCTGGGAACAAAAATAAAAGTAAATTTAAATCAAACCGTTAGAGGCGGTGAAACCCTTATAGCTGAAAAATAAGTTCATGGCTGAAAATGAATTGGATAAACGTTTTGCAGAAGCTTTTGAAAAAGCATCTAACATGACTGAAGCACTCCCGCCGGATGTTATGTTGCGTATTTATGCCTACTACAAACAAGCAACACATGGCACTGTTGGTTTTGCAAACCTAAGCAATAATGATTTAAGAAATGCTTTTAAAACTAATGCATGGATGCAAATAAGCCATCTTTCTGCAGATGAAGCTAAAGAAAAATATATTGAAATTATTAATGAATTACTTAATAAAAATAAAAAATTATGAAAAAAAATGTATTTCTAGCTGTTTGTATTTCTTCATTCTTATGGAGTTGTAATAATTCTAAAAAACTGGAAGAAGTGGTTGAAGTTCCCCTACCCGAAACTGAAGAAGTTGTGGTTGAAATGGGAAATCCTGCCGATGTAAAAGTAGACGAGGGTGGTTCTTTTGAAATGATTCCACTTCCCTATGCCTATAATGCTTTAGAACCTTTTATTGATGCACAAACGATGGAAATTCATTTTTCTAAGCATCATTTAGCTTATGCTAATAATTTGAACAAAGCTATAGCAGGTACCGAAATGGCTAATATGTCTATTGAGGATATTTTTAAAAAATTGGATCTAGAAAATAAAGCGGTAAGAAATAATGGTGGAGGTTTTTACAATCATAATTTTTTCTGGGAAATTTTAGGAGCTACTACTGCAAAAGAACCAAGCGGTGCTTTGGCTGATGCAATTAAAAAAGATTTTGGAAGTTTTGAAAATTTCAAAACCCAATTTATAGAAGCCGGTTTAAAACAATTTGGTTCAGGTTGGGCTTGGTTACTAACCGACAAAAACGGGAAGTTAACCATAACAACCACAGCCAACCAAGACAATCCTTTAATGACGAAGTTAGGAATAACCGGAACCCCAATTATGGCAGTTGATGTTTGGGAACACGCTTATTATTTGAAATATCAAAACAAAAGAAAAGACTATTTAGAAAACTTTTTTAATGTAATAAATTGGACAAAAGTTTCGGAAAAATATACGGCAGCAACACAAACCGGTATATAAAAAAAAGTCCCTTACTAGGGACTTTTTTTTATTTTAAACTCGCAATACTTTGCTCCAAGGTGGCTATTTTAGCCAAAGCATCGGATTCTTTTTTACGCTCCATCTGAATAACTTGTTCTGGTGCACCTGCCACAAAACGTTCATTAGACAACTTCGCTTGTACCGATTTTAAAAACCCTAAACTGTATTTAAGTTCTTCCTCCAATTTTGCAATTTCCTCGGCAACATTGATACTTCCACTAACCGGAATAAAATATTCATTGGATTTTACTCTAAAGGTTAAAGCTCCATGTATAGGTTCGTTAATATATTCTAAATCAGAAACATTCCCTAATTTCAATATAATAGAATCAAAAGCTATACTTGACTGGTCATGATTTATTACTTTTAAAGCTACAGCTTCCTTAAATGGAATATTTTTCTCTTTACGAATGGTTCTAATACCCGAAATAACCTCAGAAGCAAACTCAAAATCAGTTACCAGAGATTGGTTTGCTCCGGATATTTTGGGCCAAGACGCAATGATTAGTGCCTGCTCAGGAGTACGATCTGTAATGTATTGCCAAATCTCTTCTGTTAAAAAAGGCATGAAAGGATGTAATAACTTCAAATTGGTTTCCAAGGCCTCAATAGCCTTTGCATGTGTTACTGCATCAATAGGTTGTTGGTATCCCGGCTTAATCATCTCTAGGAACCATGAACAAAAATCATCCCAAACCAATTTATAAATAGCCATTAAAGCCTCTGAAAGTCTGTATTTATCAAAAAGATCATCAATTTCTAGTAAGGTTTTTTCCAATTTAGATTCATACCATTCGGTTGCAATTTTGGCATAATCCGGTTGGGCAAGAGAAGCGTCAACCTCCCACCCTTGAATCAACTTAAATGCATTCCAAATTTTATTTGCAAATGCTTTCCCGTTTTGACATAATTCTTCATCAAACATGATATCATTTCCGGCAGAGGCACTTAACAAAAGTCCAACACGAACACCATCTGCTCCATAATTGTCTATCAAATCTAATGGGTCTGGAGAATTTCCTAAAGATTTAGACATTTTTCTTCTTTGTTTATCTCGAACCAATCCGGTTAAATATACATTGGTAAAAGGCTTTTCTCCCGTATATTCATACCCTGCAATGATCATCCGAGCTACCCAGAAAAATAAAATATCCGGACCGGTAACCAAATCATTGGTTGGATAATAATATTTAAAATCTTTATTTTCAGGATCTAAAAT
>JANJWE010000143.1 GCA_024709705.1 Flavobacterium sp.
TTCAAAAGAAATGATTTGACCTTTGAATCCCAGATTTCTCATCTCTCCTCCATACTGACCAATATTAGCTCCAACGTCCAAAATTACATCTATTTGATTGGATTGAATCAATTTTATACGTCTATCTAGCTCTGGGCTTGGATATTTTGAAATTTCAATGCGGGTTACCGAATTAAATAAGCGTTTTAGTTTGAGTAGGAAGCTTTTATTTTGAAGTAGGAATGAATTCATTTTTATGGTTTATCTCTAGTCTTGGGCTTTCAACTTATTTATAGCTCCAAATGTACAAATTATTAAAGTTTTGATTGTAATATTTTATTTTTTAAAATATCTATAATATTCCTATTTTGCTTTAAAACCATCTTGAAAACTATCTCCTCTTAACTCAAAATCATCTTGATAAAACCAAGTACAAGGAAATTGGTCAAAACACTGGGAACGCTCTATAGCAGGGTAATATATAGTATGATATTCCATTTTCTTATTTGGAATTAATACAGAATTAAAAATTATTCTTTTTTTAAATTTCACATTGTAAACGTCATTTTGTAAATAGATGAATTTGTTTGTATTTGATAGAGAACGGTATTCTGTTTTAAATTTTTGATAACTTTCTTGTATTAAGATAAAAAACCCGAGAAACACTAAAATTTGAAATACATTCTTAAAAATTAAAACATATTTTTTAAATAAAGGTTCTAGTAGTAATAATGGTAGAACGCTTAAAAGCAAAATGAATGAAAAAGAAAAACGAAAATCAGGAGCAGTAAAAAACCAAAAAACGAAACCAAAAATAGAGATAAAGAAGACTAATAAAAGAGATTTACTTTTGAAAAAAAACAACTTTAAATTGGTTAAAATGAAAATAACTAAAGGAGATAAACATGCCGAAATTAAAAGAAATTTATTGGTTGTTGTTTGTAATTTCCACCATTTTGGAATCCATTCAGTATAACTTAAATTAAGCACTTCAGTTTTAGATTCAAAAGGTATTCTAGCCCAAGATGTAATCCACTCCCGTATACTAATTACTTTTTCGACTTTTATTTTCCAATCAAAGTCAAATAGATCTAAATGTTCCATTGGGAATATTAAATATCCAGTTAAAATAACATTTCTAATTAACCAAGGAGAAACTAAAATAAAGCTAATTATTAAAAAAGATTTAACTTTTTGAAAAACAGATATATCTCTGTTAATTAAAGCAATAAAACTTAACAACAATAATGGAGCAGTTGAAATTTTTAAAGTAAAACAAAAAAGAGAAACAACTACAAAGAGAATTTGTTTTTCGCTAATCGATTTAACATCTACAATAATTTGAAGCATTAAAAAAGCTACAAATATATTTGGTAATAAATCGGTTCCCGGAGACGAAATATCTGACAAATACTGTTTTGTAAAATAAAAGAAGAAAACAAATAAAAGTAAACCTTTGGACTTAGAAATATTAAAAATGCTTTTAAAAATCCATATACCAAAAACGAAATAAACACAAGAGTTTACCGGAAAAATGTATTGATTATATAGTTCGTAAAAAGAAAAACAGGCACTTAAAGTAAAAACACTTGAGTTTAATCCAAAGCGATCATGTAAATTAGCTAAGCCTGGAACAACCTTGTAGTTTTCTATCCATTGAATTGCGTTGATATGATACAGATAAGAGTCATAATTTTGTGGAACTAAAACAGATACTAGTAATGTAAGAATTAGTAAACCAACAATTAATCCTACGGTTTTTTTATTTCTTTTAAACCATTTAAAATTGTAAATCTGAAATTTCCCAATAAAAAAAGATTTGTGTTTGTAGAAGAAAATTGCTGATGGAATAGAAATAAAAATTAAAGTATAAAATGTGATTGGACTAAAAACAGAAATGAAATTTAAAATAGTTCCAATAAAGCAAATTCCTATAAAGAAATGATCTATTAAACTATATTTAGTTCTTTGTTTGGTATCAAATAGTTTGAGAGCCATTCCTCCAAAAGATATTGAGAGAAAGATTATAACACTAAAACAAAAGAGTAAAATAAGCATTGTTTAAACTTTTTTGGATACACATATAACAGATAACCCTATTTTGTTTAGTATAATTTTATCTGCCCATCTAAAAACAGGAACCAATAAATTGAATAATCCCATTTGATTTTCTGGTATGGTTTTTTTCTTCAATATTGATCCAGATACATACCAACCTATAATTCCAATAAAATTAAAATAAAAAGAGTTGACAATTTCTAGATGATTTTCAGCAATTACAGTTTCAATTTTTTTTCTTGTATAACGTCTGAAATGTTCAAGTTCTTTGTCGAAGTTATTGAATAAAAATTGATAAGCAGGTACTAAAATAATGAGATTACCTCCTTTTTTTAATAACTTTTTACAATTAGCTATTGCTTGCTTATCGTCTTCAATATGTTCAATTACATTCAAAGCGAAAACAGTATCAAATTTTCCAATTATTTCATCGTATTTCGTGTCAAATTCAGGATCAATCAGATTTATTTTAATAGTTGGATTTGTAAATTTTTTTGAAACAATTTCAAGGTAATTTTCTCTTAAATCGCTTAGAACAATATCTTGAGAGTCTTGTATAAAAAATTCAGAAATATTACCTATTCCACAACCAATCTCTAAGATTTTACCCTTACAAAACGGTTTTATTGTTTCATACATCCATCTGTTGAATTTATTCGCTTTTTCTATAACATGAAGGGTTTCCATTCCTTCAAGATCAATTTCTTTTAAACTCATAATCTTATTTTATCTTGAATAAACCATATTTTAAAATGCAATAAATAGCTCTAAAGCCATCTTTCCAGCCTATTTTTTTTCCTTCTTCATAGGTTCTTCCGTAATAGGAGATACCCACTTCATAAATTCTAATTTTGGGTATTCGTGAAATTTTAGCGGTTATTTCTGGTTCAAAGCCAAAACGTTTTTCACGAAGCGGAATTTGTTGAATGATATTGGTATTGAAAAGCTTGTAACACGTTTCCATATCTGTAAGATTAAGATTGGTAAACATGTTAGATAAAAAAGTTAAAAATTTATTACCTATAGTGTGCCAAAAGAAAGAAATTCTATGTGGATTTCCGCCCATAAAACGGCTACCATACACTACATCGGCAAAACCATCTAAAACCGGTTGAATCAATAAATTAAATTCGTTGGGGTCGTATTCTAAATCTGCATCCTGAATAATCAAATATTCGCCTGTTGCTTTACTAATTCCGGTATGTAGTGCAGCTCCTTTGCCTTTGTTTACCTCATGTTTAAAGTATTGAATCGACATATCAGGATGAGTTTCAATGTATTTTAAAATAGCTTCCTCAGTATTGTCTTTAGAACAATCGTTTACAATAATGATTTCTTTTTCAATGCCATTAGGTAATGTAACATTTTGAAGTTTATCTAATATAAAATGAATAGTTGGACCTTCGTTGTAAGCAGGTATTATTATAGAAAGTTTGTTCATTTAAGTTTGGTTTGTTTATTTAATTTTTGACTATGGTGCGGAAAGATATAGAAATTTTTTTCAAATGATTTTGTGTGTGAGATTCTTTTTTACAATTCTGTAGGATTCCCAGGGTTGTAAAAAGCACCAAATGAATACCAAAACTGCAGAAGCTATAGCTACTGAAGAAACTCCAAAATGAA
>JANJWE010000208.1 GCA_024709705.1 Flavobacterium sp.
GAACCTGAAAACTTGGAGACGTTTGCCTTAAAAATCGATGATGCCATGCGTAAACAAAACACCTATTATGACGATTTGATCGTAGGAAAAGTGTTGCGAACCTTAGTTGTAACTCAAGTGGCTCAGAATGGTTTTCAGGATTACATGAAGTCCATTGGAAAATTGGGAGGACAAAACAAACTACCTCGATTGAGTAACGATAGAAGTATAGCTACTCAACTGAAAACTAAGTAAGAAAACCAAGGTAAAATTTAAATTTCCTGCAAAGCAGACTCTATAACAATCTATGTTTAAATCCCAACTTGTATTATTTCTTTTATTTTTCGTTTCATCTTTATTGGCACAAGTCTCCGGTGTAGTAAAAGACAGTCTCACCGGAAGACCGATTCCATATGCAAATATTTGGATAGAGAATGGCGATTTAGGTACTAATTCAGAAATAGACGGAACCTTTTCTTTGAAAGCAGCACCCCATCAATTTCTGGTTTTTTCATCTTTGGGATACGAAACCAAGAAAATTTCTGCTTCACAATGCCAAACCATCTGGTTGCAACCCAAAATATACGAACTACAAGAAGTGGTTTTAGAAAAAAGAAAAGGCAAAAATAGAGTAACCCATGGAGATTTCGCGGGAATTAATCTCAATTCGGGAGTAACCAATACCGGACAAGACGAAGTTCATATTTGGGGTAAATGGATACAACCTCATGAAAAAATAAGAAAACATCCTTATTTGGAGTCAATCGAATTCAAAACTCGGTCGCAGTTAAAAAATGTGATCATGCGATTGCGTTTTTATGAAGTAAACTCCGAAGGTATTCCTTTGGGAGATTTGATTACCGATGAAATTTTGGTAACTGTACAAAAAGGAACCCGTTTAAATCGAATTGATCTTTCGATATATCAAATTAAAATTCCTGAAGAAGGCCTGATTATCGGATTTGAATATTTAAAATTGGAACAAAACAAATTCGAATATTTCTACACGGTTCAGGGCGAAAAAGGCAGAAAAAAAGGGAAGAGATACGAACCATCCATAGTCGGTTTTTTCCCCGGAGGCAAAAATCTAATGATTCTAAACAAAGACGGCTCGTTACGTCGGTCTTATGGAACTGTAGAATTGGCTGTAAAATTAAATTTGATAGACTAAAAAAGCAGAACATTGAGTAAGATTCCTAAATTTACACGACTAAAAATAAAAAAACTACCTTTGTAGGTTAGAAAACAGAATTAAATGAAAGAAATTAAAAACATATCTCGTTCCAGAGCTCAAGAATCTTCTGCAGCTATAGAGCGATTATACATTACAATGCGTCATTTGTTTAACCGTGGATTTTACAAGCCCATGGGGGTTTCCGGTGAAACATTACGGGAAGCGTTATTGCAATTGCGACCCGAAATTTATGGTTCTATTGCCGAAGAAAAAGTAGAACTTAACGGATTACTTTATGTAATTGAACGCCTTCCGGTGGGCATAGAAGAATGCCGATATATCAATTTAACTTCGGATGAAGGATATTCTAAATCGCATTTTCAAGCCATTGTTCCTCCCAAAAGAAGACGCAATTGTTACCGCATAGATGAAGAACAAATGAATGTGGAAATTACACGGGGACGTTCTGATATTTATGATATTTTGACACATTTGACTTTTATTTTTATCGAATCGCATAAAATTAAAGACAGAGTTCTATTGGATGAAAATCAACTGGAAGTAACTCGTGATTGGAAAAAAGTAGAACAGTATGTGTTACAAGGAAAAAAATTGTCTCAAATAGATAAAGAAAAAGCTATTTCTCACGCTTCCAATGTTTTAGGAAGAAGTTTTTCTGAAATAATTGATATATACGATTCATTTGGAAATTCAGAAAAACCCGATCGGTTTTTACACATTATTTATTGGTTAGGTAAATTGGCTATAGAAGAAGTCGTAGACAACAATAAAAGAACCATAACCTTTAGTCCCATTTTAAGAGAACGCTTAGGACATCATATTCATGGTGAATTTTGGGCTACCCGAATAAAAGATGTATTAAAAGAAAAGGGGCTTTTAGATAGACCCATTCACATTATTAGTGCCAATATGCACAGTGTAATGAATTCTTTATTTGCTACTCAAGTTTTAAAATCTAAATATAAAGACAAACCCGATTTTTTTATTTATGAAGAGTTAAGCAAATCAGGAGCCAATGATTTGCGTAGCAAAGTAGAGGAATTTGCATTAAAAAACGGAATGATTTCTTTGTTGGATACTTCGGGTACCAATATTGATGTACAGGTTTTTGACACGGCTAAAATAGATTTTGCCAAAACCAATTTTTCAAAAGCAATATTCAATGGACAAAAACCGGTATTAATTGTAATGGATTATGCTTTTGGAGAACAAGCCTATGAAACCATTGACGAATTATTAAAACCATACAAAGAAGGTAAGTCAAAACAAACTTTCTTGGATGTTGAATCGGTTTCAATTATGGGTAAAGCCGGAATTTTGCAAGGTGGAAAAGGGGATATCATGATTCCTTCGGCCCATATCAACGAAGGAACCGGTGATAACTATCCTTTTGAAAACGAGTTAACAGCCGCTATGTTAATGGGTAATGATATACCTGTTTTTGCCGGCCCTATGGTTACCGTTTTAGGAACTTCATTACAGAACAAAGATTTATTAAAGTTTTTCCATGAATCAACTTGGGGAGTAATTGGTCTGGAAATGGAGGGGGCTTATTATCAAAAAGCCATCCAGTCGGCCTCCAAAATTAGAAAAAGCATACCCGAAAGCGTAAAAGTGCGTTATGCGTATTATGCTTCAGATAACCCTTTGGAAACAGGAAGTACTTTAGCTTCTGGAGGTTTAGGAACTACCGGTGTAA
>JANJWE010000245.1 GCA_024709705.1 Flavobacterium sp.
AGGTGCACTCTCTAAAATAAATCTAGACCCCAATTTGATAGATGAAGTTTTGATGGGCCAAGTGGTTCAAGCCGGAGCCGGTCAAGCACCTGCCAGACAAGCCGCACTACTTGCAGGACTACCCAATACAGTTCCCTGTACTACTGTTAATAAAGTTTGTGCATCCGGTATGAAAGCCGTGATGCAAGCCGCTCAAGCCATTCAATCCGGAGATGCCGAAATCATAATTGCCGGGGGTATGGAAAATATGAGTTTGATTCCGCATTACATGCATTTGAGAAACGGAATAAAATTTGGCCCTACCTCTATGATAGATGGTATGCAAAAAGACGGTTTAACCGATGCTTACGATAATAACGCTATGGGAGTATGTGCCGATTTATGCGCTAGTGAATATGGATTTACACGTGAAGACCAGGATCAATTTGCCATTCAATCTTATGAAAAATCGGCCAATGCATGGAATGAAGGTAAGTTTGATGCCGAAATTGTACCGGTATCTGTTCCGCAAAGAAGAGGAGAACCAATTCTCATTACAAAAGATGAAGAATTCACTAATGTAAAATTAGATAAAATTCCAAGTCTTAATCCGGCTTTTACAAAAGACGGAACTGTTACTGCAGCTAATGCTTCAACCATCAACGACGGAGCCGCTGCTTTAATTATTATGAGTGAAGAAAAAGCCAAATCATTAGGTCTAAAACCTTTGGCTTATATAAAAAGTTATGCTGATGCAGCTCAGGAGCCTAAATGGTTTACCACTGCACCTGCAAAAGCTTTACCAAAAGCTGTAGCCAAAGCCGGAATTTCTATTGATGAAATTGATTATTTTGAATTTAATGAAGCCTTTTCAGTGGTTGGATTAGCTAATGCTAAAATTCTAAATTTAAAATCTGAAAAAATAAATGTAAATGGAGGTGCTGTTTCGTTAGGGCATCCGCTGGGTTGTTCTGGTGCTCGTATTATAGTGACACTTATTCATGTATTACATCAAAACAATGCCAAGTTAGGAGCTGCAGCCATTTGTAATGGTGGAGGTGGTGCATCTGCTATGGTAATAGAAAAAGCCTAAAACAATAAAATAAAGAATCTCCTGAATGTACGGAATTTGTAATTTAGCTATTATTCCTTTACGAAATGAACCCAATGACAGAAGCGAACAAGTTTCTCAACTATTATTTGGTGAATTTTTTGAAGTTATAGACCAACAAAAACAATGGTTAAAAATCAAATTACATTTTGACCAATATGAAGGATGGATAGATTCTAAACAATGTAAATTTATATCCAAAAGTGAGTTTGAAGAATTAGTTACAAACGGAGAGATCTACAGTAATGATTTGATAGAATTTGTTACAGGTGATATGGAATCTTTAATACCCATTCCTTTAGGTTCTTCTCTTTCTTTTTTAAATATTGACTCTGTCAATTCAACTAATTTTAAATTTGAAGGGTTAAAAACAACGGGGATTAAACCTAAAACCGAACTTCTCAAAACCGCATTTCTATATTTAAATGCTCCGTATTTGTGGGGAGGAAAATCACCCTTTGGAATAGATTGTTCCGGTTTTACTCAAATGGTATATAAAATAAATGGATATTCGCTTTTTAGAGATGCTTCTCAGCAGGCTACACAGGGAGAAGCTTTGAGTTTTATTGAAGAAAGTGAACCCGGAGACTTAGCTTTTTTTGATAATGAAGAAGGTAAAATTATACATGTAGGTATTGTTATGAAAGATAATTATATCATACATGCCAGTGGAAAAGTAAGGATAGATCGCTTGGATCATTTGGGTATTTATAATGCCGAAACCAATAGGCATACACACAAACTTCGGGTTATCAAAAAAATTATTTAACGAATAATGAAAGATAAAAAAAAAGACCAACTTAAAGTTGGTCTTTTTTGTTGATTATTATTCAGCTGATTTTTGCTTTTTCATATCCGATTTATTTATCGTATCAGCCATAATTGGTGTTGCAATTAATAATGAGGAATAAGTACCAACTAATATACCTACCAAAATTGCGAAGACAAACCCGCGAATAGTTTCACCTCCTAAAATAAAGATAGCCAGCAAAACGATAAGCGTGGTTAATGAAGTATTGATAGTTCTACTAATAGTGGTATTTAATGCTTTATTTACAATGGTATTAAAATTACCTGATTCATGAGATCCTAAAAACTCTCTCACTCTATCAAATACAATAACCGTATCATTTAAAGAATAACCAATTACTGTTAATATTGCAGCAATAAAAGCTTGGTCTATTTCCATGTTGAAAGGTAGATACTTCCAAAATATAGAGTAAATACCCAATACAATTATTACATCATGGAAAACAGCACCTACTGCTCCAAGAGAAAATTGCCATTTTCTAAAACTAATTAATAAGTATAAAAACACTACAAACAATGAACCTAAAACCGCCCAATATGAGTTCGTTTTGATATCTTCTGCAATAGTTGGTCCTACTTTAGTAGATTGTAAAACACCCAATTCTTTTCCATCATAATTGGTTACAAATTCATCATAACTTGTATTTGGAAAATAAGATTTTAAACCATCGTATAATTTTTGGTTTACTTCTTTATCTACTCCTTCGCCTTCTTCGGCAACTTTATATTTGGTTGTAATTTTCAACTGATTCCCCGTTCCAAAAGTTTTGGCTTCAACATTAGTTTCAAATGCTTTTGTAAGTAGACTACTAATTTCTGAAGCTTTAACTTCTTTATCAAATCTAACTTGGAAAGTTCTACCACCTACAAAATCTACACCTTGATTCAATCCGTTAACAAAGAATAAAGAAACTAAAGAAACAATTACCAATACACTAGAAATAGTGTAAGCAATTTTTTTCTTGGACAAAAAGTCGATGTTCATATTTTTAAACCAATTGTGAGACATTGGAGTAGAAAAAGTCAATTTGTGGTTTTTATTTACACTCCAATCCAAGATTAATCTTGTGATAAAAATTGAGGTAAATAATGAGGTTCCAATACCGATTAATAAGGTAGTAGCAAATCCTTTAATGGGACCTGTTCCGAAAACCAGTAAGATTAATGCCGTTAAGGCTGTTGTAATATTGGCATCAAAAATTGAAGACATTGCGCCTTTCCATGTAAATGCATAATTTACAGCTTCGTCAAGAGTTTTACCGGAGTCTAATTCTTCTTTGGCACGTTCAAAAATAATTACGTTTGCATCAACTGCCATACCAATTGTTAATACGATACCAGCAATACCCGGTAAAGTTAATACAGCTCCAAGACTGGCTAATATTCCAAAAATAAACAAGATGTTAACCAACAAAGAAATATTGGCATAAACACCAGATTTACCATAATACATAATCATCCAAAGAACAACCAAGAACATACCTATTATAAAAGATAACATTCCGTTATCAAT
>JANJWE010000305.1 GCA_024709705.1 Flavobacterium sp.
GTTTTTTGCTCCTGTAACACTTCTCAAAACATTGATTTCATTTCGTATTCGTAAAACACCTAAAAAACCAAAAATTAAAGCTTCTTTGAATTCTAAGGTTTTGGTATCAGGAACCATAATTTCCATTTTTAGTAGGTGATGTTTCATTCGTTCCAGCAAAAAAAGATGATAAGCACCACCGCCCGTAACGAGCATTTTTCCTGACTTTTTTGGCAAAGCCAAAGCAATTTGTAAAGCAATATGTTCTACAAATGTGGCTAATTTGTCTTCAATTGGAATTGAAAACGTTTCAATCAATGGCAAAATGGTACGATTTACAAATTCCATTCCGAGCGATTTCGGATGTTTTTTTTGATAAAAATCTATTTGATTTAATTTTTCAAATAAGGTTAGATTAATTTTCCCCGAACGAGCAATTTCGCCACTATCATCAAAATCGATACCCATTTGATTGGCATAAAAATTCAATACGGTATTTACAGGAGAAATGTCAAAAGCAATTCGTTTTCCGTTTTCTTCAAAAGAAACATTCGAAAATCCTCCTAAATTCAAACAATAATCGTATTCCGAAAACAATAATCGATCGCCAATCGGAACCAGCGGAGCACCTTGTCCGCCTATTTTCACATCTTGCACTCGAAAATCACAAACCACAGTATGATTTGTAATATCTGCTATTTCAGGTAAATTTCCAATCTGTAAAGTCAATCCGTTTTGGGGTTGATGCAAAATGGTATGACCATGACTACAAACTGCATCCAGGTCTTCGAGAGAATTTTCTTGAATGAAATCACGGATAATTTTGCCAAGATATTGGGTGTACTCTTTATTGAGATTTTGCAATTCTTCATTCGAATAATGAATTGCTTGCCTTAATTTGTTTAACCATTCAGAAGAATAAGAAACCGTTTGACAATTCCCTATTTGGTAGTTCCAAACGCCGTTTACAACCGAAAAATAAAGGTGAGCTAAATCAATTCCGTCGAGCGAAGTACCGCTCATGACACCAACAACCTGATAGGATTCTTTAAACATGGCTTAAAAATACGAAAACGTTTGAGAATTAGTCGTAATTATACTATTTTTGCCCTCAAATTTATAAAAACAAACCTTCAATATTACAGATATGGATTTCAATCTTACCGAAGAACATTTGATGATTCAACAAGCAGCCAGAGATTTTGCTCAACAAGAATTATTACCCGGCGTAATTGAACGCGACGAACATTCTAAATTTCCTACCGAACAAGTAAAAATGATGGGTGATTTGGGTTTCATGGGGATGATGGTTGATCCAAAATACGGTGGTGCCGGATTGGATAGTGTTTCCTATGTATTAGCTATGACCGAAATTGCCAAAGTAGATGCTTCTGCCGCGGTAATTATGTCGGTAAACAATTCGTTGGTTTGTGCCGGAATGGAAAAATATTGTTCTGAAGAACAAAAAATGAAATATTTAGTGCCTTTAGCCAAAGGGGAAGTAATTGGTGCTTTTTGTTTGTCTGAACCGGAAGCCGGAAGTGATGCGACTTCACAAAAAACAACTGCTATTGACAAAGGCGATTATTACTTACTAAACGGAACCAAAAACTGGATAACTAATGGAGGAACTGCTTCTACCTATTTAGTAATGGCTCAAACCGATATTGAAAAAGGACACAAAGGAATCAATGCATTCATAGTTGAAAAAGGTTGGGAAGGTTTTGAAATTGGTCCTAAAGAAAAGAAAATGGGAATCCGCGGAAGTGATACGCATTCGTTGATGTTCACGGATGTGAAAGTACCCAAAGAAAACAGAATTGGGGCGGATGGTTTTGGATTTTCGTTTGCAATGAATGTATTAAATGGTGGAAGAATCGGAATTGCATCGCAAGCTTTGGGAATTGCAACCGGAGCTTATGAATTGGCTTTGAAATATTCGCAAGAGCGAAAAGCATTTGGAAAAGAGATTTTCAAACACCAAGCCATTGCTTTCAAATTGGCCGATATGTATGTAAAAATCACTGCAGCCAAATTATTAGTGATGAAAGCCGCTTGTGAAAAAGACGAAGGTAAAGATATTGCACATTCCGGTGCGATGGCCAAATTATATGCTTCTGAAATTGCTCTAGAAGTGGCAAATGAAGCTGTACAAATTCACGGAGGAAACGGTTATGTGGCTGAATATCATGTAGAACGCATGATGCGTGATTCTAAAATCACCCAAATTTATGAAGGAACTTCTGAAATTCAACGTATTGTGATTTCAAGAGGATTGGTATAAAATTTTTTACAAATCAAGATATTTAAAAACCCTTTGAGTGCAATCTTAAAAGGGTTTTTTGTATTTTTAGCACTTATAAAAATTGTATGAAAAACATCATTATTACCGGAACATCACGCGGCATTGGTTTTGAATTGGCTTTGCAATTTGCCAAAGCGGGTCACCAGGTTTTAGCTATTTCCCGAAAAACACCCAAAGAATTAATTGAAAATTCAAACATAACTTGTATTTCCGTTGATTTGTCAGATGAAAAAGATTTACATAAAATAACCGATTTTTTATCTCAAGCATGGAAAAAAGTAGATGTAATCATTCACAACGCCGGAAGTTTGGTGCTCAAACCTTTTTCCCAACTCACCCAAACCGATTTTGAAAAAGTGTATCAAGTGAATGTTTTTGCAGTGGCAAATTTAACCCGAGTTTGTTTGCCTTTTATGCAAAAGGGAAGTCATGTAGTAACGATTAGTTCAATGGGTGGTATTCAAGGAAGCATGAAATTTTCGGGTTTGGCGGCTTATTCTTCCAGTAAGGGTGCGGTGATTACGTTATCAGAATTGTTGGCAGAAGAATATAAAGAGCAAGGTATTTCATTCAACGTTTTGGCCTTGGGAGCCGTTCAAACTGAAATGTTACAAGAAGCTTTTCCAGGTTATCAAGCTCCACTTTCTGCCAAAGAAATGGCCGATTATATTTATGATTTTTCATTAAATGGAAATAAATATTATAATGGGAAAGTGCTGCAAGTAAGTTCTTCAACGCCTTAAATTTATCTCATTTAAATGAGCGATGTCCTCTTAAAATATTTACCCGAACACGCAGTTGAACCGGTTTTTGAGTTAATCAAAATTTATTCGGTGCATTTAAAAATTGTGAACGAACGGGTGACGCGTCATGGCGATTATAGAAGACATCCTTCCGGGAAACATCAAATTACGGTGAATGCGAATTTGAACAAATACCGTTTTTTGATTACGCTGGTGCATGAAATAGCTCATTTAGCTGCTTTTGAAAAATATGGCAGAAACATAAAACCACATGGAAATGAATGGAAAATTACGTTTCAACGCTTGATGATTCCGTTTATTCGACCGGAGATTTTTCCGAATTCGGTTTTGCCTTTAGTGGCCAATCATTTTAGAAATCCAACGGCTAGTAGCGATACCGATGCTCGATTGGCTTTTGCGTTGAAACAATTTGACGAACGAAAACCCGACATTCATTTTATGCACGAAGTGCCTTCCGGAAGTTTTTTCAGACTCCAAAACGGAAGAGTTTTTCAAAAAAAAGGACTTAGGGTTAAACGTTATGAATGTCTCGAAGTACATACCGGAAAGTTATATTTGTTTAATGCCAATGCTGAGGTGGAGATTATTCCGGGTTGATTTATTAACGATTGAAGATTAACGATTTATGATTTTAGAATTGCTTAAAAACAAATCTTATTTTTTCTTGCTTTTGGCAGCAATTTCATTTTTGATTTTGTCTTTTATAGGTGATAAAAACGAAACATTCGTTATAAATGTTCACGATACTTATTATGTAATTACTTTTCAGCATGCTTATATATTATTGTGTTTGATATTTTTCATTACAGGATTGATATACTTCTTTTTTATTTTTTTTGAAATTCAATTCATTTCAATACTCTCCTTAATTCATGTTTATGGTTCGTTGATTTTTTTAGGAATTTTTTTCTATTATTTAGGTAAAATAAATTCATCTTCCATTTTTGATTCTATTGATTACAATTTAAGAGCTATAATTTCATTATTAATTTTTGTTGGATTGCAATTCTTGATTGTATTTAATCTTTTAATTTGAATCATTAAAAAACTCAGCATCTCAGCCACTCAGTAACTCAGCAACTTTACTATATTTGTAAAAACTTAGTAACTTAGAGTCTCAACAACTCAGCAACTCATACAATGAATAAAAATTATTACGCAATACTAATGGCCGGAGGAGTAGGTTCCCGTTTTTGGCCAGTAAGCACAACCGAATTTCCGAAACAATTTCACGATATGTTGGGTTCGGGTGAAACGTTAATTCAAAAAACGTTCAGTCGGTTATCCAAATTAATTCCAACTGAAAACATTCTAATTTTAACTAATGAAAGGTACAATGATTTGGTTTTGAAACAATTACCTTTGGTAAGACCAGAGCAAGTTTTGTTGGAACCCGCTATGCGAAACACAGCTCCTTGTATTTTATATGCGTCTTTAAAAATTAAAAAAATGAATCCCGATGCCGTGATGGTTGTGGCTCCAAGTGATCATTGGATTGAAGATGAAACCGCTTTTGTTTCAAATTTGCAACAATGTTTTGAGTATTGTCAGAACGAAAATGCATTGATGACGTTAGGCATTCAACCCACTTTTCCCAATACCGGTTTTGGATATATCGAATTTGACAAATCTGATTCAAACCCAATTAAAAAAGTAAATCAATTCCGAGAAAAACCCGATTATGAAACGGCAAAATCGTTTCTAAAAAGTGGGAATTTCCTTTGGAATGGAGGTATTTTCATTTGGTCGGTCAAATCAATTACAGAAGCTTTTACTGCTTTTCAACCTAAAATGAATCAAATGTTTTTAGAGGGTTTTGCAGCTTACAATACATCAAATGAGAAGGAATTCATCAATCAGAATTATGCTCATGCCGAAAATATTTCCATTGATTATGCTATTTTAGAAAAAGCAAAAAACGTTTATGTTTTGCCGGCAACTTTTGATTGGAATGATTTAGGAACTTGGGGCTCGCTACACGAAAAATTAGATAAAGACGAGCAAAATAATGCAGTTGTCAATGCAAAAGTAGTTTTAGAAAATGCAACAAACAATATCATTCGAACAGAAGGTAAAAAGGTAGTGGTGATTGATGGTTTAAACGATTATATTATTGTTGATCAAGGTAATGTTTTGCTGATTTATCCGAAAAATAAAGAACAAGAAATAAAACGTATCAGTAATACATTGTAAAAACATTTCTCATGGAATCAAACAACCAAAGTGTAGAAAAAGAAAATGTTTGGAAAGTGTTTAAAAACTTTTTGAAATCGACTTTAGATATTAGAGAAGATACCAATCATGAGGCAACCATTGAAGATGTTCAATCAGGTATTAATATCAAAGGTCAGGGTGCTTGGGTTTTGATATTTTCTATTTTAATCGCATCGGCGGGTTTAAATACAAGTTCTACAGCGGTAGTAATTGGTGCAATGTTAATATCTCCTCTGATGGGCCCTATTGTAGGTATAGGACTTTCATTGGGAATTAATGATGTAGATTTAATGCGAAAAGCAATTAAGAACTTCGGGATAATGGTGATTTTAGCATTATTTACCTCTTTCTTATTTTTTAGTATTCCCATTTTTCAAAATGAAACACCCGAATTGAGAGCACGAACTTTTCCTGATGTTAGAGATGTAATCATTGCTTTTTCGGGAGGTTTGGCATTAATCGTTGCATTAAGTAGAAGAAATAAACAAATTAATACTATTGCCGGAGTTGCTATTGCTACAGCTTTAATGCCACCATTATGTACTGCAGGTTATGGTTTGGCAACCGGAAAATGGGATTTCTTTGGTGGAGCAATGTTCTTGTTTACCATCAATACTATTTTTATAGCATTAGCTACATTTGCTGTGGTTAAGTTTCTTAATTTTCCAATGAAAGTTTATATAAACTCCTCAAAAAGAAGAAGAATCTCTCAGTTGTTGTATCTTTTAGCTATTCTAATACTTTTACCAAGTGTTTGGATGTTTTATCGTTTGTATAAAAAGTCAGATTTTGAGCAAAAAGTCACATCTGTAATTAATGAGTTTAAAGACGACAAAGAAGTAGTGATCTTAAACCAAATAATTGATTATCAAAACAACACGGTTTCTTTTGCAACTGTTGGTAAATCTGTAACGAACCAGAATGTTGTTTCATGGAGAGAAAAACTTGCAAAACAAGGATATCCAGAAGTGAATTTTGAGATAGCTCAAAGTGTGGAAAATTTGGAAACTCAAAATATGATAGAAAAGTTAGAATCAACTTATTTTACTACACAACAAATTTTAAATAAAAAAGAAGAGCAAATCATAAAACAAGAAAAGGAACTGATTGAATTACAAAAACAATTGTATATATCTGAAAAAAGTAAAATTCCGTTTGATCAAATTGCCCGAGAGATTAAAATTAATTATAGTGGTGTTTCAGAAGTTGCCTATTCCAAATTAATTAAAACTAATTTTTCATCTTTTGATACCATTCCAACAATTTATTTAAAATGGGGATCACAGTTTTCGGCCAACCAAATAGCTATTGAAGAGCAAAAAATTGAAAAATGGCTTCGGTTAAAATTAAATAATGAAAAACTTGTAGTAAAAAAACTCAATTAAAATGATTCCTCTTCTCGGCATAGATTTTACATTACCCTTAAAAAATCCGGTATTACTGTTTTCATTACTACTCTTTATCATTTTATTTGCTCCAATCTTATTAAATAAATTGCGAATTCCGCATTTGATTGGTTTGATTATAGCCGGAGCTTTAATTGGTCCAAATGGTTTTAATCTTATTGCCCGAGACATGAGTATCATTCTCTTTGGAACCGTGGGATTGCAGTATATTATGTTTTTGGCAGGTTTAGAAATTGATTTAGCCGAATTTAAAAAGAATAGTAGTAAAAGTTTAGTTTTTGGATTGTTAACCTTTTCTATTCCAATGGCTATTGGAACACTTACCGGTTATTACGTTTTAGAATTTTCTCTACCCACCTCTGTTTTATTGGCCAGTATGTTTGCTTCACATACTTTGATAGCTTATCCTATTGTAAGTAAGTTGGGCGTTGCCAAAAACAGAGCGGTAAATATTACAGTTGGAGGAACCATGATAACTGATACGCTTGCCCTTTTGGTTTTGGCAGTTATTGCCGGAATGCAAGTAGGAGAGATTAATCAGGAGTTTTGGATTCGTTTGGGTGTTTCAGTTGTGGTTTTCGGATTGGTTGTTATGTTAATTTTTCCAATTATCGGTAGATGGTTTTTCAAAAGATTTGATGATAATATTTCGCAATACATTTTTGTATTGGCAATGGTATTTCTGGGTTGTACTTTAGCAGAATTAGCCGGAATTGAAGCGATAATTGGTGCGTTCTTGGCCGGTTTAGCTTTAAATAGGTTGATTCCGCATACTTCACCACTCATGAATCGTATTGAGTTTGTTGGAAACGCTTTATTTATTCCTTTTTTCTTAATTGGAGTTGGAATGCTCATAGATTATAAAGCTTTTATTAAAGATTGGAATACCCTGCAGGTGGCGGGAATTATGACCGCATGTGCTATTTTGGGCAAATATATTCCGGCTTGGATAACACAAAAAATATTTGGTTATTCTAGAGATGAACGCAGATTGATTTTTGGTTTGAGTAATGCCCAAGCTGCGGCTACTCTGGCAGCTGTTTTAGTTGGATTTAATATCATTGTAGATTACAAACCCGTTACTTCTTACAAAGAAGTACACTTGAAAAGTAATAAGTTAACAACAGAGGATAACTCACAAATTGTTTTTTCTAATTTTAAAAAAGGAGATTTTCCAAAAGTGGGTTCTGAGGCTTTGGTTCAAAATTTACCCGCAAATGGAAATTATAAATTAAGTGACAAAACGGAAATGAGCTTCGTTCAAGGAAAATTGGCAGAAATCAGAATTCCCAACCGACTTTTAAACGAAAATGTTTTGAACGGAACCATTTTGATGATATTGATAACGTGTACTATTGCTTCCTTTGTTGCTCAAAAAGGGGCTTATAATATTGCTTTAGCCGAGGATAATGAAGAGGAATCTGAGGATGTAAATTCTGTAGAGAGCGATGAAAAGATTTTGATTCCAATGAAGAATATGGAAACGGTTGATGAGTTGATAAATTTGGCAGTTACGATAAAATCTAAGAAAAACAAAAACGGCCTATTTGCTTTAAATGTAATCAGTAACAATGCCAACTCTTCCGGATTGGAAAATAAAGCAAAGAAAATTGTAGATCGTGCTGCGGTTGTGGCTTCGGCTACAGATAATCAACTCAATATGTTGATGCGATACGATTTGAATATTCTGAATGGTGTAGCAAGTGTTGTTAAAGAGCATAAAATTTCTGACATAATTTTGGGACAAACCGAAACTTTAGGTTCATCTGAATCTTTATATGGTCCGTTAACAGATGGAATTTTAGCCAAAGCCAACACAACGACCTTTATTTACAAGTCTGTACAACCATTGGCTACAATCAAGCGTTTTGTTGTAGTTATTCCGGAACGTGCAGAAAGAGAAATTGGTTTTCCGTTTTGGTTGCTAAAAATCTGGAATTTAGGTAAAAATACCAGTTCCAAAATTGTTTTTTACGGTTCTGAAACTACTATAAATTTAATCAAAGACATCCATGCAAAGCATCCGGTTGAGGCCGAGTTTAATTTGTTTTCAGATTGGGATGACTTTTTAATTTTGTCTCGCAATATCAATAAAGATGATGCCTTAGTGGTCGTAATGAGTAGAAAAATGAATTTGTCTTTCAATCCCATTATGAACAATATTCCGAACTACATGAACAAATATTTTGATAAAAATAATGTACTGTTAATTTATCCTTTACAATCCTCATTCTCTGATTCCAAGTTGGATTTAAAGAATCCCGGTGCTTTAGATACTTTTACCGAAAATTTAGAACGTTTGGATGAAGTTCGAAAATTAATAGGGAAGCTGTTTAAGAAAAAGTAATTGTGTTAAATTAGAAGTTGATTTGTAGTTTTTGCATTTTTTTTCTTACTTTTCAAAATATATTTAAAAAAGTATAATGAAAATAAAACTACACTTCTTTCGAAATTTCTTGTTTTTGCTTTTTTTTCTTCTTGGTTGTAGTCAGTTTTCGTTTGCTCAACTCAATGATTTTACACTTCAAGTTACTCCCACAAATGAAACTTGTACCGCAAATGGAACGCTAACTTTTGCGGTTACAGGAATTACAGCAGGGGCCAATGTAACTTACTCTGTATATAAATTACCCGATTTAATTACTCCCGTAGCCGTTTTAAATGGAACAACATTAAGTGGCTTGACCTCCGGAACTTATACTGTTATAGCAACACAAACCTTGGGAGCATTGAGTAACTCAAGAGTTCAAAATGCTGAAATTCAAGATTTAACAACGCTGCTTACTTATCAATTGATTGGACAAAACGAAGTTTGTGGTTTCGATGGGGTAATTCGTGTAAATGTTCTCACAGGAACAGCTTTATCATACGAAATTGTCTCTGGACCTGTTACGGTTCCTTCGCAAACCAGTAATGAGTTTACCGGTTTAACAGGAGGAACTTATGTTGTTAGAGTTTTTGATGCTTGTGGAGATGCTACAGTTCAAACCTTCAACTTATTTACTACACCAACAAGTTTAACCGTTGGAGTAGATTCGATGGCAGAATGGTTAAGCTGTACATCATCAGCCGTATCTATCACTGTTTTGCGTGGGAACGGTATGATTATTTATCCGTTAACGATACAGTTTATTTTAAATCCTCCCAATTCTGCTCCGATTATTTCAAATCAAACTCTAAATTCGGGATTTCTTGATGATTTGATTATTGTTTCAGGGTATCAAATACTTGAGGGCGAATCTTATAGTTTTTCCTATACGATTACTGATGCTTGTGGAAATGAAGTTACAGGAGATGGAACGTTGGGTCATTCTAATCCGTCACCTTCAGTTGTATTGCTTGATCAAAACTGTGAAGAAATTTCATATTACATTGAATATGCTCAAAGTGCCACAATTATTAATGCTCCTGCTAACTATGTAGCTAACTCAATTCCCTATGTAATGCCTATTGGGGGCATTGGATATCCGGTAACCGGTTTTTTAGTTCCGGGTTTTTATGTGATTTCCGGAGTAGATATATGCGGAAACGATTTTCAACTATCAATTCAAGTTGAAATTAGTGATCCAGATCCACCGGTAGCCAGAGAAATTGAGTCGACATGTCAGGGAAAATCATATTTTATTGATGGTGCCGTTAGTGCAACTATTATTAGTGCCCCCGAAACCTACACTTTGAATAGTATTCCCTATGTGTTACCCCTACAGGAGAATGGAGCTCCAATAACAGGATTTTTATCTCCCGGGATTTATACGGTTTTAGTTATAGATAGTTGCGAAAATGAATTTGAAATTATTATAAATGTTGGCAATCCAAATGCAGAACCTCCAATAGTTTTTGTAATAGAGGGTTGTGAAGTAGGTTTTGGTTCTTTAAACCTGAATGGTGTAAATTCATTCCAATCGGCGGTTTTAATAGCAGCTCCGGAAAGTTTTCCTTTCCCTATTCCATATGATGTTAGTTCTGATATTAATGGAAACGGGGATTTAATTTTAACAAGTTTGCCTGCCGGAAATTACGTTTTTGAATGGGTAGATATTTGTGGAGCTCAGTCTTCCAGCCAAGCTACAATTCAAGGCTATGCTTTTTCTACTCAAGTGGAGATTTTTGAAAATTGTGGTTCTTTTGATTTAGGCTTATATCACACCAGTAATAATTTTGCAGCCCCATCTTTTTGGTTACAAAAATACAATCCGGCAACCGGAAATTGGGAGCATCCACTTACCGGAGTTGTTTATGTTGATGGTGAACAATTGACCGCCACAAACTCAATATTTCTGATAAATAACACCATTAATTACAACTTGTCTTATTTTGGATTATTTCGAATCATGAAACGGTTTCAAGTTGTGAGTAATGGAAATACGGCTCAATATTGTAATGAATTTTTATATGAGTTTGAGTTTACAGGACTGCCTGAAATTAATTCAATATTAAGTTTTTCTTGTGGAAACAATTTAAGAGATGTTATTGTAGATGCCACCGGAATTCCTCCATTGGTTTATAGAATTACCGAGAAAAACGGTAATCCTTTTCTAGTTGAAAACGGCACCTCCAACACATTTTTGTCACTTGAAACCGGAATTTACAATTTTCAAATTGAAGATACGTGTGGAAGTTTGCGAAATAGCGAATTTGAAATTTCTGAATCTATTGCACTTGAAATTATTTCATCATCCATTTGTGTTGGAGAGACGGTTACGTTATCAACTCCAAATTTTCCTTTTCTAACCTATCAGTGGTGGCTTAATGATAATCCATCGGTTATCATTAATACATCAAGTACATTAGAAATTCCAAATTATACCCCTTTACTTCACAATGGTGTTTATCATGTTTTAATCACCAATCCTAATAATCCAAGCAGTTGCATCAATTTAGAGTTAGAATTTGAATTAAATTCTACAGATTTGTTGCCAGATGCCGGTGAAGGAACTAGTGAAGTTTTTTGCGGTTCACAAGGCACTTTAGATTTGTTTACATTTTTAACCGGGTCGTTTTCATTAAATGGAGTTTGGACTGAAATTTCGTCTAGCGGTACATTGATTAATAATGAATGGGATACTTCCAATTTAAATTCCGGTGAGTATAGGTTTCGATATAGAGTTGACGGAAATTGTGATTCTTTTGATGAAACATTTGTAACTATAACCCTTTTTGAAATACCGGAGAGTCCTATTGCATCTGTTGATTCTATACTTTGTGAAAGTAATTCTCTTCAGCTTTATGCCACTACAATTCAGAATGCGGTGTATCAATGGGTGGGGCCTAACGGATTTTCATCCAACGAGCAAAATCCTATAATCAATTCATTATCCTCAATTCATAACGGAATTTACTCGGTTTATGTAGAATTAAACGGTTGCCCTTCTGTGGTGTCAACTGTTGAAGTTCTTGTTAATGAAATTCCAGAATTTAGTCTTGAAAATCTTTGTATTAATGATCGAATGATGATAACCGCAACTCCTTTAAACGCTACAAGTGGTGGAGAGTTAACTTATTCCTGGACGGGTCCGAATGGATATGCCAGTTCACAAAACCCAATTGACATCACAGGATTAACAGTAGGCACCTATTCTTTGATTTTAACCAATGAATGGGGTTGTTCTTCTGAGGATTCTATTGATGTGGCACGAACTATTTGTACCATTCCTAAAGGGCTTTCACCCAATGGAGATGGACTTAACGATACCTTTGATTTGACAAATCTTGGCGAAAATCTGAAAGTAAAAATTTACAATCGATATGGAATGGTTGTATATGAGCTCAATGGTTACGTAAATCAATGGAGAGGTCAGGATATGAAAGGAAATATATTGCCAAGTGCTACGTATTACTATTATGTTGAATTTGAAACGGGTGAAGGGAAAACCGGTTGGGTTTATCTTTCCCATGAAAAATAAATTACAATAAATCGTTGTTTTGAGCTTTTCGGATTTTTTTAAATAAATTAGACGAATACACAAAGTCTACAATAGCTTCATTATCCGTTTTGAATATTTCATCTTTGGTTCCTTTCCAAGCTAACACACCTTTTTTTAGGAATACAATTTTTTCTCCAATTTCCATAACCGAGTTCATATCATGGGTGTTTATTACTGTGGTAATGTTATATTCTTGAGTGATTTCTTGTATCAAATTATCAATTACAATAGCTGTTTTGGGGTCCAAACCAGAGTTGGGTTCGTCGCAAAATAAGTATTTCGGATTATTTACAATAGCTCGTGCAATAGCCACTCTTTTTTGCATTCCACCCGAAATTTCAGAAGGTTTTTTTTGATGAGCCCCTTCTAAATGCACCCGATCTAAAACAAAATCAACACGCTCTTTAATCTCGGCATCGGTTTTTTGGGTAAACATGCGAAGTGGGAACCCTACATTTTCTTGAACCGTCATGCTGTCAAACAAAGCACTACCCTGAAATACCATTCCAATTTCGGTACGAAGGGCTCTTTTTTCATCCGGGTCCAATTCGGAATAGATTCTTCCATCAAAGGAAATAGTTCCAGAATCAGGGGTGTGAATACCAAGTAATGATTTCAATAAAACAGTCTTTCCGGATCCGCTCTGACCAATAATTAAATTGGTTTTTCCGGCATCAAATACGCATGAAATTCCTTTTAAAACCTGAACTCCATCAAACGATTTTTCTATGTTTTTTATTTCTATCATTTGCTTAAGAGTAATTGGGTTAAAATGTAATTGGCAAGAATAATCACTACAGAGGTCCATACGAATGAAACTGTACTGGCCTTGCCTACTTCTAATGCTCCTCCTTTCATATAAAAACCATGGTAGGAGGGTATAGTAGCCAAAATTAAGGCAAAAACAAATGTTTTTATAAAAGCATAGGTTACATGAAAAGGAGTGAATTCTGTTTGAAGTCCTTGAATAAATTCATCACTCGAAGTGAATCCACCATAAACTCCGGCAATCCAACCTCCTAAGACACCTAAAAACATGCTCAACCCAATTACAAAAGGGTAAAAGAATAGAGCAATAATTTTAGGAAAAACCAGATAGTTTAAGGAGTTTACACCCATTACTTCCAAAGCATCGATTTGTTCTGTTACACGCATGGTTCCTATGCTGGAAGTTATAAACGAACCTACTTTACCAGCCATGATTATAGAGATAAAAGTAGGTGCAAATTCTAATATTACCGATTGACGTGTAGCAAAACCGATTAAATATTTTGGTATAAGCGGGTTGGTTAGGTTTAAGGCCGTTTGAATGGTTACAACACCTCCTACAAAGAATGAAATAAAAGCTACAATTCCCAAAGATCCAATAATAAGGTCGTCTATCTCTTTAAATATAAGAGGTCTCATAACACTCCATTTTAAAGGTTTATTAAAAACCTCTTTGAGCATTAAGAAATAACGACCAATGTGAGTAAGCATTTTAATCATAAAGCAAAAATAGGAAAAAGATTCGGCTTAGAGTTTGATTTTAATTGGAATTAGAATAGTTTTTCTTTTACTTTTTTCCAACGATAATATCGAATAAATTTTGCTTGATCAGTTGTTACCAAAAGTGGTTTTTTTGCTCTTTTGGCTTTCCAAAATCCATTCAAATAGTCAAAAAACAAGAATGGTTTTTTCTTAAGTAAAGCTAATTTTACAGAAGCTATACAGGTAATCCAAAAACCATAACCCAGCCGGTAAAAGGCTTCGCCTTGTTTGAATCGTGCCGCTTGGTTGTAATTGGCTCCGGTGGGTTTGAGGTGTTTTACGTGTAAAGTTTCATCCGTTACCACTTTCCAATTGTAAAATTTACATAATAATTCGTCCACGGTATCCCAACCCATTTCCGGTTTTAATCCGCCAATTTGGTTAAAGGTCTCTTTTCTGTAGGCTTTTATGGCTCCACGAATATGGTCTTTATCGGTTAGGTTTTCCAGAATCCATTCGCCGTTTTTATTGATGTAACAAAATCCGCCTGCCATCCCAATTTGCTTGTCTGATTGAAAATGGTTGCAAATGGTTTCAAAATAGTTTTTTGGAAAAATTAAAT
This sequence comes from Flavobacterium sp., assembly GCA_024709705.1. Lineage (GTDB taxonomy): Bacteria > Bacteroidota > Bacteroidia > Flavobacteriales > Flavobacteriaceae > Flavobacterium. The sequence goes on from JANJWE010000305.1 coordinate 14,685, forward strand.
CGGCATCCGCTTTTACGATAAAATCGTAATTGTCATCCAGGGTTTCTAATCCTTTGTTAAACGCCTGAATCACTTTGCTTCCGGGAAGATGAATGGCTTCGGAAGTTTTGTTTACTAAAGTAATAAATGAATGTTTTTCAATAAATGATTGTATGATTTCTTCCGTTTTATCGGTTGAACCGTCATTCACCACCACCACTTTAGAAGTTAAAACCGTTTGTTCCACTAACGACTGTAAGGTTAGTGAAATGAATTTTTCTTCATTGAAAGTGGGGATGATGATGTAATACTTCATTGCATAAATCGTTGTAAAAATTAATTATGTAAACGATACATGATTTTACGTGTTATGGGAAGACAATCTGTTTCTAAACTATTATTTGGGATGTACTTGATTTGGACTTTACTTAAATCTTCGGCCAATCGTATTGCAATTGCATAAT
>JANJWE010000313.1 GCA_024709705.1 Flavobacterium sp.
GAAGGAGCACAAGGTGATGCTACTTTGCGTTCGTTTATGAATTGGGAAGACCTCAAAACCAATGGAAACACGAAAAATGTATTGACGCATTTTCAAAAAATTGGACAGTTTCGAAAAAACCATCCGGCGGTTGGAGCGGGAATGCATAAAGAAATTTCAAAAGCTCCGTTTTATACTTTCAGCAGAACCTTTACCAAAGGTGATTTTACTGATAAAGTTGTAATTGGTTTGGAATTACCTTTCGGAAAAAAAGAAATCAATGTTTCATCCATTTTTGAAGATGGAACTGAAGTTCACGATGCTTTTTCAGGAATTTCAACTACTGTAAAAGATGGAAAAGTGATGATTGATAGTCAGATGGGGATAGTGTTGTTGGAGAGAAAATAAATTCAATAATACTTTTTTATACATTAAAATCGTTTATAAACTATATTAGTTCATAAGCGGTTTTTTTTATACAAAATAAAGACAGCATTATTCCTATATTTGAACACATCTATAAAAAACAACACTTTTTAATGAATTTTCTTAGCATAAATTCTGATTCAAAGCCACTTCGACAACGAATTATTCTTTTGTTTTTTATAGGAATTTTGACAGGTTGCACCACTTACAAAACCCAACTGGGCAGTCAAGCCACTTCGTTTTACAACAATCAATCGCTTGATACCACCACCATTGTGTATTCGGTTTTTTTAACAGGAAATGCAGCAAATACACAAAATGATGGGGCTACTCCTACACTATCAAACTTTAAAAAACGGTTGGAAGCCGCTTCAAAAAATAGTACCGTCCTATTTTTAGGCGATAATGTTTTTCCAGTAAAAGGTATAAGCGAAAATCGTTCACAAGGTGAGGAAAAACTTTTAAAACAGTTACAACTGACGGATAAATTCAAAGGAAACGTATTCTTTCTTCCCGGTGATTACGATTGGGGTAGAGGCTTAAAAGATTTAAAAACTCAAGAAGATTTTATAACTCAAAAGTCAAAAAAAACAGCTAGTGTAATCCCTCAAAAAGGCTGTGGCATTGAAGTAATTTCTTTAAGTCCAACCGTTGAACTGGTAGCACTCAACTCGCAATGGCTTTTAGAAGATTGGGACAAACATCCGGAAATCAATTCCGGTTGTAGCGTAAAAACCAAAGAACAACTTTTTGAAGATTTAGACGATCTCCTTCGTCAAAACCCACACAAGACGGTGCTTCTTGCCACTCATCATCCGCTTTTGAGCAATGGCGTCTATGGCGGACAATACTCATTACGAGAGCAAATTTTTCCGTTAGAAAAAAATATTCCTTTACCGATAATTGGGAGTTTTTACAATCTTTACAGAAAAGCGAGTGGCACCAATCCTTTGGATTTACAACATGTAGCCTATAAAGAAATGAACGATCGCATCAAAAGCATCGTTCAAAAATACCAAAATGTGGTAGTGGTTTCGGGTCACGAACAAAATTTACAATACATCAACAAAGAGGGTATTCAGCAAATAATCAGTGGCTCCGGTGCTCATTTTACGGAAGCAAGAACGGTTAACGCAAAAGATTTTAGCTTTGGAGGAAACGGATATGCCATTGTAGATATTTTTGCTAACGGAGCTTCTACCGTTTCATTTTATACAACTTCAAACCGAAAAGAAGTGTTGCTTTTCAAGCAAAAAATCAGCGAACCGGAATCCGATGAGAAACATCGCAATTATCCTAAACCCGTTGATTCAGAAATCAAACGCTCCATATTGGGTAAACCCGTAAGTCGAAAAAGCGATATATATCAATTTCTTTGGGGCAAACATTACAAAAGTTATTACAAACAAAATATTGTAGTGCCAACTGCCACTTTAGACACCCTATTTGGTGGATTAAAACCCTTAGGATTAGATACAGAAAATGCAACTACTGCACTGTTAAGTGCCGACAAAAACGGGAAAGAATACGTAATAACCCCTTTACAAAAAGATGCAGCTTCTTTTTTTAAATCTATTGCTTATAGAAACGATGCTTTTTCCAACCCAAATTCCAATTCTTTATCCGAAGACTTTCTTAGAGATTACTTTACTACCCTTCATCCGTACATCCCTTTGATAATTCCAACGTTGTCTCAAGCCATTAATGTGACAGCTATTCCTCATAAATTGTATTACATTCCCAATCAAAATTCGTTAGGAAAATACAACACCTCCTTTGGCAATCAATTCTATTATGTGGCACCCAAAGCCAATGCTACTCAAAAAAACAGTACTGTATTTGGAAAACCCAACAACATTATTGATACAGATGAAATGCTTCACTTAATTAGAACCAATAAAAATCACGAAGTAGATCAAGTAGCCTATGTAAGAGCCCGCTTGTTTGACATGCTCATTGGAGATTGGGATAAGCAAGCTAAAAACTGGCGATGGGCTGTATTTCAAGAAAAAAATAAAGTAATTTACAAACCTATACCTTTAAATCGAGATCAGGCTTTTGCAAAATATGATGGAGCTTTTCTTAAACTTTTAAAAACAGTACCGGAAATGGGGCAAATGCATTCCTACTCCTATAACTATCCAAATCCAAAAAAATTCAATGCAGAAGTTTATGCTTTAGATTTGGCTCTTTTGGCCTCTGTCGATGAAAAGCTATGGAAGGAACAAGCCCAATACATCCAAGAACATTTAACAAATGACATCATTAACAAAGCTTTTTTGGAATTGCCTTATGAATTGCAAGATGAAACTACATCCAAATTGAAACTCTACTTGAGTAACCGCTTGAAAAAATTACCTCAAATTGCTCAAAATTACCAAAAGATAATCGATAAAAAAGTAGTCATTGTTGGCACCCTTGAAAATGATGTATTTGTCATCAATCGAAATTCAAACGGACGAACAACCGTAGCCGTTTACAATGGAAAAAAGATTCCTGCCAATCTTATTTTTGAACGCACTTTCTCAAAAAAACAAACCCGTGAAATTTGGATATTTGGTCTGGAAGGGAAAGACGAATTTAGCATGGAAGGAAAAGAATCCAATGTCATTAAAATTCGACTAATTGGGGGTTTAAATCAAGATTCGTATGTAGTTGAAAATGGCAAAAAAGTGAAAATTCACGATTTTATTTCCAATTCAGGCACCATTCAAAAAGATTCGAAAACCACTGTTTTGCTATCCAACGATTACGAAACCAATACCTACAACTACAAGAGACCAAAGTTTAACTCTTTAGCAACGGCACCGGTTTTTGGCTTTAATCCTGATGATGGTATGCGTGTGGGAATTCGTTTTGACTTTACACAAAATGGTTTTACAGGTCAGCCCTACTCTCAAAAACATCGTTTGCAAACACAATATTATTTTGCGACTCAAGGCTACGACTTAGCTTACAGTGGATGGATTAAAAAAGCATGGGGCAAGTATGATTTAGTGGTAGATGCTTCGGCTACAAGTACCAATTTTGTTCAAAATTTCTTTGGTTTCGGAAACGAAACAACCTATGATACCAATACCGATTTTGATTACAATAGAGTTCGCATGAGTTCGTATAAAGTAAGTCCGGGATTAGTTTGGCAAAAAACAAGAGCTACCACCTTAACTGCCCGAGCTCATTTTGAGGCTTTTCAAGTTGAAAACACCCCAAATCGATTTATTTCTGAAACACCCATTCCCAATCGTATTTTTGATTTTCAACCTTTTGCCGGGATTGGTTTGTCTTATCTATTTAAAAATTACAACAACGCTTTTGTACCTTCTCTAGGTATGGCATTTCATGCAGATGCCAAGTGGACTGTTAATGTAAATGACTTCACACAACAAATTCCGAGTGCGTCGGCAAGTTTGAATTTGGTTTATAAATTAACCCCAAATAAAGAATGGATTTTTGAAACTACATTGAAAGGTTCCCATCTTTTTAGTGATAATTTCGAATTTTATCAAGCTGCATTTTTGGGAGGAGATACCAATTTACGTGGATTTCGAGACAATCGGTTTGCGGGAAAAGCATCGTTTTTTCAAGGTTCGGATTTGCGGTATTTTATAGGCCAAATTAAAAATCCGTTTGCTCCCATTAATTATGGAGCTTTTATAGGTTTTGATTATGGCAGAGTTTGGTTTCCTGAAGAAATTTCAAATCGATGGCATCAATCAACCGGATTTGGTGTTTGGATGAATAGCAGCAATGTGATATCATCAACCCTTTCCTATTTTCATTCCAGTGACGGCGGACGAATTGCATTTGGGATGAAATTTAATTTTTAGGTTTTGCCACGAATACACGAATATTTTTTGATAGCCTCTGATTCGCTGATTTTTTGAAACTTAATCAGCAAATCAGTGGCTAAAAATTAACCTAATCTTGATGCATAAAAAAACTTTTTGTGGAATTGATTTTTCAACTTTGTGAAAATCTTTACCTATGAAACCAAATTGTTATTTGTTAGCTATCTTAGCCCTGGCATTCATCAATTGTTCAAAAATGAAAAAACCACTCAACATTGGTCATCGTGGAGCGATGGGTCATGAAACCGAAAACACCATGGCTTCTGTTAAAAAAGCATTGGAGTTACATGTAGATAGGATTGAAATTGATGTTTTTTTGATCAAAAGCGGTGAATTGGTAGTTTTTCATGATGAAATTTTAGATAGCCTGACCAATACTTCCGGAAGAATTGAAGATTTTACATTTGAAGAATTACAGAAAGTTATAGTAAAAGGAAATCATCGCATTCCAACATTAAACGAAATAATTGAAACCATTGATAAAAAAGTCTCTTTGAACATTGAATTAAAAGGAAAAAATACAGCCCAACCTACTTTTGAATTATTGGAAAAATATTATCAAAAAGGTTGGAATAAGGAAGATTTTCTGATTTCCAGTTTTTTATGGACGGAATTAGAAACGTTTAGAAAATTAGATCCGGAAATTCCGATTGCCGTTTTGACAGAAGAAAATCCATTAAAATCGATTCCTACTGCCAAAAAATTAAATGCGGTAGCCATTAATCCTTGGTGGGAAACATTGACAAAAGAAAATGTGGAAGCAATTCACAAAGAAGGTTTTCACATTTATACCTACACTGTAAACGAACCCAAAGATCTAAAATGGGTAACCGAATTGGGAGTAGATGGAATTTTTTGTAATTTCCCCGAAAGATTACATTGATGTTTGATGTCCTGATTGTAGGGGGTGGAGCAGCCGGTTTTTTTACCGCTATTAACATCGCCGAAAAAAACCCAAAATATAAAATTGCGATTCTGGAACGTGGAAAAGAAGTGCTAACCAAAGTGCGTATTTCCGGTGGCGGAAGATGCAATGTTACGCATGCCTGTTTTGTTCCCAATGATTTAGTGAAATTTTATCCCCGTGGCGAAAAAGAGTTGCGTGGACCTTTTCATCAGTTTTGCTCTGGTGATACCATCGAATGGTTTGAAAAACATGGTGTGGAATTAAAAATTGAAGAAGACGGGAGAATGTTTCCGGTTTCTGATTCTTCCCAAACCATTATTGATTGTTTTTTGAATGCCGTCAAAAAGCATAAAATTGAAATATTAACCGGACAAAGTGTGCAATCCATTTTTCGCTCAGAGGCGAGTTGGAAGGTAGAAACCCCTCAACAAACGTTTCGTTGTGAAAATTTGGTAATGACTACGGGAAGTAATCCTAAAATTTGGGAAATACTTGAAAAATTGGGCCATACTATTGTGCCTCCGGTGCCTTCCCTATTTACCTTTAACATCAAAGACAAACGAATTAAAGACTTAATGGGCGTTTCGGCTTTTGCCTCGGTAAAAGTAAAAGACTCAAAACTTTCGGCGTCCGGACCCTTGTTAATTACCCACTGGGGCATGAGTGGGCCAGGTATTTTACGGCTTTCGGCTTGGGGAGCACGAGAATTATTTGACAAAAACTACCAGTTTATTTTACAAGTGAATTGGTTGAATGATGCCACTTTGGAAGAGACCGAAAACCATTTGAAAAAACTCAAATTGGAACACTCCAAAAAAGGGGTTGCCAAAAAATCACCTTTTGATTTCCCGAATCGATTGTGGGAAAGTTTGGTTTTGGCTTCGGAAATTTCGTTGGAAACCAAATGGGCCGAATTATCCAAAAAACAGCTTCAAAATTTGGCTTTGCAATTAACCCATGGCCAATTTCAAGTGAATGGCAAGAGTACGTTTAAAGAAGAATTTGTAACCGCCGGTGGTATTGATTTGAAAGAAATTAATTTCAAAACCATGGAAAGTAAATTACTTCCCAACGTCTATTTTGCCGGAGAAATTTTAAACATTGATGCCATAACGGGTGGATTTAATTTTCAAAATGCATGGACGGGCGGATTTATTGTGAGCCAAAGTCTTGTTTAAAAACACTTCTCCCCTGCCCGGGATTGAAACGGAAAGCCCGGAGCAAAAAAACACTCATTTTCTTGAACCAAAAAAGCGACCAAAGGAAGCTATTTTGGGTTTATTGAAAATTGTGTTTTGGGGCGAGGACTTGTAGTGAAAAGCCCGATAAGGCCCAAAAAATTAAAACAATTCGCTTCGGTATTCCCAAACTTTGATTAGAAATAAGCCCAAAAACACAACAGTAACTACAAATTTCATAAACGTTGAAGCCAAAAACCCGATAAAAGAGCCGGTTGCGGCCTTGAATGCTTTTTGAGAATCACCGGAATCGTTGAGCATTTCCCCTACAAATGCCCCTACAAATGGCCCGATTATAAATCCAAATGGGATGGGAGCGAAAATACCAATCACTAATCCAATATTTGTTCCCCAAATGCCGTATTTGCTTCCGCCAAAACGTTTGGTTCCCTGAGCCGGAATGACATAATCGAGAATGCCAACTCCAATGGCTACAACCAAAGTAATACCCAAAACGGTGTAACTCACCGGTACGGCTTTTGTTAGATAAAGTAACAATAATCCGACCCAACTAATAGGCGGACCAGGTAAAACGGGTAAAAAACTACCAAGAATGCCAATGATCATTAAAATAAAACCGATGCATAAAAGTATAGTATCCATAAATTATTTGTTACATTTGATAAGTTAAAAATATTTTTTTGTAAACAAACGAAAAATGAGCAAAATTCATTACTTTTTTTTCCTGTTTTTTTTCTTGATATCTTGTCAATACTTCGAGAAACCCATTACTTCGGAGGAAGAATTGCTACAAAAAAAATTAAACCAAATCAATTGGAATGAAGTTACGGTTTACCCTTCTGTAGCCGAGTGTGACAGTATTATGGACAAAGAAGTTCAAAAAGCCTGCTTTTTTGATTACCTATCTGAAGTCATTCATAAAAAACTAAAACCCGATTCTTTGAGTTCTGAGGGTAAAATTATAGACACTATTCAAGTAAAAGTTACCATTTTTCCGGATTCCAAAATTAGTTTTGAACCTCTATTTCCAGCAGAAGAAACTACGTATGACAAACCTAAAACGGATAGTATTCTTAAAGCCCGATTGGTAAATTTTCCTAAAATTGAACCTGCTCAAAAAGAGGGAATTCCTGTAAAAACCCAATTCATTTTACCTATTATTCTGAAAGAAGATTAGTTAACGGAGTTTGTTGAGATACATATTTACCACATTCTCTATCCCCAAATAAAGAGACTCACAAATTAAGGCATGTCCAATAGAAACCTCTAATAATCCGGGAATGTTTTCTTTAAAAAACCGAATGTTTTGCAAACTTAAATCGTGTCCGGCATTCACCCCCAAATCTAGTTGATTGGCTAAAACAGCCGCCTCTTGGTA
>JANJWE010000330.1 GCA_024709705.1 Flavobacterium sp.
ATTTTAACAACCTATGGTTCGAATGGATGGTTTGAAAAAGTAAAAATTCTTCAAATGAGAACAGATTGGCTATGCAAACAATTGGATGATTTGGAAATTCATTATTTTAGAGAACCCAACATGAATATTGTTACAATAAAATCCAATCGAATTCCTTTAGATTTAGCTAAAAAGTTTGATTTGGTTCCGCAAAAACACAACGAAACCAATGAATGGTATAAAATTGTAATTATGGAACATGTAGAAGTTGATGACTTGGCAGATTTTCTTTTTCAGCTCAAAGAGCATCTACTATTTGCTGATTAATTTCTTTGGAATAAATTAATTTTAATAAATTCAATATATAGTTTCTACATTGAATTTATAAAAAAAAGAGCATCAAATTTGATGCTCTTTTTTTTAATCTAAAAACTAAGACTTAGACTCTTTGCTTTTAGATGCACAACAAGATTTCTTTTCAGAACCTGTATCGCATGATTTTTTCTCCTCTGCAGAACATGATTTTTTCCCTTCTGCTTTTTGTTCTGTTTGAGCTTTTTTCTTTTTTCCTTTATTTTTTGGCTCTCCGGCTGTAGCGTCAACTGAAAATAAGAAAGCAACAACAGCCATTAAAGAAATTACTTTTTTCATAATAGAATAATTTTTAAATTAATGAATTTCAAATATATAACTTGAATTTGATTTTTTTTGTTAAAAATGAAAAATAGTTTGTTTTCAAATGATATTTATATCGAATACAAATAAATTTTTAAGACTTAGATTTAAAAAGTTTTATCGTTGAAGGATAAAAATTGGCTTCATCCAAATGCCCCATTTGCTTTTTGTCTTTTGATAATAAATGTACGTGGATATTACTGTCGTGATGCGTAAATATAGTATGATGATGCGTTGAATAAAATCCAATTAAATCTACATTTTCGTTAGTTATCGTGTAACTAATCTTTCCTTTATGGGCATCTTCCGGACTGGAAACTTGAGTACCTGTCGGCAAATTTACCACATGAAAAACAGCACTTTTGATATTAGTTTCAATTTTAAATACAAATGGCAGCGTATCTCTTTTTTCCAATTTATTCAAAAATTCCTCCAATGTCTTCAAATCTTCTACAGTTTCAGGTACCGGTATTTCTTCCCATTCTTTAACCTCTGCATATACAAAAAAAGGAGCTTTTACACTGAAAGTTTCAGAAACAATGTGTTTCATTTCCGACTCAACATAGGATACAAAATTACGACCCTCAAAAAGAGTTATCTCACCTTGTAAAAATTCAACCGGACCAATACCATATAAATTTGGATTATCCGGAAGCGTATCAAGTGCTATCGTTCCTTGAAGTTCACCTTTCTTCATGACATTTTTCATAGCCCCAGAATACATAACAAGAGGTATTGTTTTTACTTCTTTTTTAACTTCCGAACAAGAAATAAGGAATAGTATAAGGCCAATAAATGGTATTTTATTCATGTATCTGTGCTTTATCTTTAAGAACTTGTATCAATTGAGTAGGGCTTAAAACTCCGGATTGTCTCCATTGCTGTTCTCCGTTTTGGAACAAAATAAGAGTTGGAACTCCTCTCACCTGAAATTCAGTTGCTAAGGATTGATTTTTATCAACATCAATTTTTATAATTGTAATTTTATCTCCTAAAGTATCTTTTACCTCCTTTAGAATAGGAGACAACATTTGACACGGACCACACCAAGTGGCAAAAAAATCAACTAAAACCGGTTTTGAGGAAGATATTATTTCTTGAAATGATGCCATAGATTTATTTCCAATTTAAATAACCCCCTTTTAAATCGATAACTTGAGTAAATCCTAAATCAATCATCTTTTGGGCAGCAGTTTGACTTCTTGAGCCACTTCTACAATAAATATAAACGGGTTGGGTTTTATCCAATTTTTGAATTTTTGCTTCAAAAGAAGAATCTAACACATCAATATTTTGAGCATTAAAAATAGCACCTTCTGCAAATTCCTCGGCGGTTCGAACATCTATCAATTGAACCTTTTGATTTTGAGTAGCTAATTTGAATTCTTCATTTGAAATCACCTTAACTTTTGAACTGGATTGGGAATTGCAGGCTAAAGTAAAGCTAACAAACATAAGAAGATATAGATATTTTTTCATAAACTTTAAAATTTTTTAATTATAAAGTACTTGGGCAAACATAGGCCGTTCTTTTAATTCCGGTATTTTTGATTGCGGCATATCCGCCTTTCACATCAATAACATTATGATACCCTCTTGCTTTTAAAATAGAAGCTGCAATCATACTGCGATACCCCCCGGCACAATGTACATAAAACTCTTTCTCTTTGGGAAATTCACTCAAATGTTCGTTCAAGAAATCCAAAGGAGTTGAAGGAACATTAACTATATGTTCAGAAGCATATTCTCCCGGTTTACGAACATCATAAACCAAGGCTTTTTCATTTATTTTTTCTTCTAAAAAAGTAGCATCTACTGAAGTCACTGTATCATATTCCATTCCAACTTTTTTCCAGGCTTCAAAACCACCTTTCAAATAACCCAAGGTGTTGTCATAACCAACTCGAGCCAAACGCGTAATAGTTTCTTCTTCTCTACCCTCAGGTGTAACCAATAAAATGGGCTGTTTGTAATCTAAAATGAGAGCACCTACCCAGGGAGCAAATTGTCCATCTATACCTATAAAAATAGATTTTGGAATATGTCCTTTTGCAAAATCATCTTGATGCCGCACGTCTAAGACTAATGCATCGGTATCATTGGCAACCGTTTCAAAAACATGAGGTTCAAAAGCTTGAGCTTCTTTAATGATGTTCTCTACATTTTCATATCCTTCTTTATTTAATCTTACATTCAAAGGGAAATATGCCGGCGGAGGCAATAACCCATCGGTCACTTCTTTAATAAATTCTTCTTTGGTCATGTTGGCACGTAAGGCGTAATTGGTTTCTTTTTGCTCACCAATCGTACCCACCGTTTCTTTACTTAGATTCTTTCCACATGCCGAACCGGCTCCATGTGCAGGATATACAATAACATCATCGGCCAGAGGCATAATTTTAGTACGTAAACTTTCAAACAACAATCCGGCTAAATCTTCTTGAGTCATATTGGCCGCTTTTTGAGCTAAATCGGGACGACCCACATCTCCAAGAAAAAGTGTATCTCCACTAAAAATAGCGTGATCTTTCCCGTTTTTATCTTTTAATAAGTAGGTTGTACTTTCCATCGTATGACCCGGAGTATGCAAAACGGTAATGGTAATTTCCCCCAATTGAAAAACTTCACCATCCTTAGCAATGTGAGCCTTAAATGACGGATTTGCATGGGGTCCAAATACAATTGGAGCCCCTGTTTTTTGAGCTAATGTAACATGCCCACTCACAAAATCGGCATGAAAATGGGTTTCAAAAATATATTTTATTTTTCCGTTTAAATTTTCAGCCTTGTCTAAATAAGGTTGTACTTCACGTAGAGGATCTATAATCGCAATTTCTCCTTGACTTTCAATAAAATAAGCTCCTTGAGCTAAACAACCGGTATAAATTTGTTCAATTTTCATATGCTATTTATTTGTTGTAAAATTACATTACTTCCATTTCAATAGATGTAACTTTAGTTACAAATATAAAAAATAAAAAAAGCCCAAGCGAATATACTTGAGCTTTGACAAATATTTAAGACTGCATTTACAATAGTGTTGAGGGACAAATAAATTCTGTTGTTGGAATTCCTTCAATTTTTATGGTGTTGAATCCGCCAATAACATCTTTAAAATGAGTAATGCCATTTTGTTTTAAAATGGAAGCCGCAATCATACTTCTGTAACCGCCGGCACAATTTAAAATAAAGGGTTTTGTCTTTGGTATTTCATCTAATCTTTTGGCGAGTTCATTTAATGGAATATTAACAGCATTCAAAACATGTTCGGCATTGAATTCGCTTTTCTTTCTTACATCAATTAATGGAATTGCGTTTTTTAATTCACTTTTTAATTGATTTGCATTAATTCGGTTAATGGTATCGATTAGCAATCCGGCATTTTTCCATGTTTCAAATCCACCTTCAAGGTAACCAATGGCATAATCATAACCCACTCTTGCTAGACGAATGATGCTTTCTTCTTCTTTACCGGGATAAGTTATCAATACCATTTTTTGTTTAATATTTGGAATCAATTCCCCAACCCACATGGCAAAATTACTTTCCAAACCAATATTTAAACTATTTGGAATAAACCCTTGGGCAAAATCTTCCGCTCGACGCGTATCTAAAAGTAAAACATCTGAAGAGGTTACTAGCTTTTCAAATTCATCTAAAGAAAGAGCTTTTTTTCCTCTTTCCATGATTGTATCTAAACTTTCATATCCTTGAATATTCATCAAGACATTTTTAGGAAAATATCCGGGAGGTGTAGTTAATCCGCTGAGCAATTCTTTTACAAATTCATCTTCGGTCATATCGGCACGCAACGCATAATTGGTCTTCTTTTGATTGCCTAAAGTGTCGGTAGTTTCTTTACGCATCATTTTTCCGCAAGCTGAACCGGCTCCGTGATTCGGATAAACAATCAAATCATCGGATAAAGGCATAATTTTATTTCGTAAGGAATGAAACAACATTCGGGCTAATTTGTCTTCCGTTAAATCGGCAATTACGTGTTGAGCCAAATCAGGTCTACCCACATCACCAATAAATAAGGTATCACCCGAGATTATTCCGTGTTCTTTTCCCACTTCGTCAAGTAACAGATAAGTCGTGCTTTCTAGTGTATGTCCCGGCGTATGTAAAACTTTAACGGTATAATTTCCCACTTTAAACTCTTGATTATCTTCTGAAACTAAAGCTTTGAAACCCGGTTTTGCGGTGGGTCCGTACACAATTATCGCACCTTCTTTTTGGGCTAAATCCAAATGTCCGGAAACAAAATCAGCATGGAAATGCGTTTCAAAAACATATTTGATCTTAGCGTTATCTTTTTTTGCTCTATCAATGTAAGGCTGCACTTCACGTAAGGGATCAAAAATTGCGGCTTCTCCATTACTTTCAAGATAATATGCTGCATGTGCGATACAACCCGTATAAATTTGCTCTATTTTCATCCTATAAAAATTTTGATAAAAATAGTACGCACTTAAATTGAATTAAATGATATTTATCAGTTGTTAAGGAAAAAAAAGTCCAATTAAAATCAGAAGAATTTGAAAAAGGAAAATAATAAATCCGTAAAACAACCCTTTTTTTCCGGATTGAATTAAAGCAGAAAAACTCACTTTCAATCCGATAGCAGTCATGGCAATGGTTAATAAAATTTTTCCAGTTTCAGAGGAGAATTTCAAAACCGAATCGGAAACCGGAAAAATAGAAACCCAAATGGTAATGAGTATGAAACCCCATAAATACCAAGGCAATTGAAGATAATTTTTCCAACTATGCGTAGCACTTTTATCTCGGATAAGAAAATTAAAAAATATTAATCCCGGTGAAAGCAGGGCAACTCTAGCCAATTTAATCGTTATAGCTTGCTCTCCAACGGCGTCAGAAACTGCAAATGCCGCTCCGGCTACATTTCCAACGGAGTGTAACGATCCTCCCAATAGAAGACTAATTTCTGTAGTTGATAATGAAAATAAACCCATAAAGAGGGGTAAAAACAACATGCCAAGTGTTCCAAAAAGATTCACAACAGCCAAAGCGATTCCCGTTTCTTCTTTATTGTTTTTCAAACTTGGAGCCAATGCTGCTATGGC
>JANJWE010000340.1 GCA_024709705.1 Flavobacterium sp.
ATGCACACATATACAATTATGAAGGGGGTGGGGTTTCCTTTAATAGTGGGGTTTCGTGTCGATTATTGGATGGTAATAGAGGAATGATCACCGCTGAGCAAGTGGAGGCTGCCATTAATCCGCCGGATTTTTATCACAGTCCGTTAACCACATTGGTGTCATTAGAAAACACAACCAATAAAGGAGGTGGAGCTTGTTACGAAATGGAAGATTTGATAGCCATACAGAAAGTATGTCAAAAACATGGTTTAAAGTATCATTTGGATGGAGCAAGGTTGTGGAATGCTTTGGTAGCCAAGAATCAAGATCCTTTGCAATACGGAAAACTATTTGATACCATTTCAATTTGTTTTTCAAAAGGAATGGGTACACCTATAGGATCGGTTTTACTCATGGCAGAGCAAGACTATGCCAAAGTGATGCGAATTCGAAAAGTTTTGGGTGGAGGTATGCGTCAAGTGGGATATATTGCTGCAGCTGCAATTTATGCTTTAGAGAATAATATAGAACGATTGGCAGAAGATCACAGACGAGCTAAAGAATTAGGAATGGTATTGGCAAAAACCAATTGGGTTCAAACTGTGGAAGAAGTAGAGACCAATATTGTGATTTTTTCGGTTTTACCTCATATCCAAGATGAATGGGTTATGGAAAAACTCAAACAGAAAAACATATCCATAAGTTCTTTAGGCAAAGGAAAATTGCGTATGGTAACCCATTTGGATTACAATGAAGTTTTACATACTTATGTTTTGGAGGCTATAGAAAAAATTCAGTTTTAAAAAAAGGGGGTTTAGTACCACCTTTTTTTATTTTTTTTAGAAGCGTCTGATTTTCTTGAATTTTTGTTTTTAGAAGTGTTTCTGAAATCCTTTTTTACTTCCGCCTCAGGTACTTTTTCTTCATTTTTCCAGGGATAAGGATGATCTTCAATCACTTTTACCGAAACCCGGATTAATTTTTGAATGTCTTTCCAATAGGTTTCTTCATCTTTACCACAAAACGAAATGGAAATCCCACCATTACCGGCTCTTCCGGTTCTTCCGATACGATGTACATAGGTTTCAGGTACATTCGGGAGATCAAAATTTAAAACGTAAGGTAGATTTTCAATATCGATTCCTCGTGCGGCAATATCGGTAGCAACCAACACCCCAATTTCATTTTTTTTGAAACTTTCTAAAACCCTTTGTCTGGCCGACTGGGATTTATCGCCATGAATGGCTTCTGCTGTTACTCCATTTTTTTTCAAAGCCTTAACTACGTTATCGGCACCGTGTTTGGTTCGGGTAAAAACGAGAAGATTGGATAAATTTTCATTGCGAATTAAGTGATACAACAACTTGCGTTTGTCTTCTTTACCAACAAAATATACTTTTTGTTTAACGGTTTCTGCAGTTGATGATATTGGAGTTACTGAAACATACTTGGGTTGGGTTAAAAAACTATCGGCAAGTTCTCTAATCGCAATCGGCATCGTTGCAGAAAAGAGCAAGGTTTGTCGATTGGTTGGTGTCAATTTAATAATTTTTTTGACATCATTGATGAAACCCATGTCTAACATTTGATCGGCCTCGTCCAAAACAAGGGTATGCAAATGATCTAAATCAACAAAACCTTGTTTATGAAGATCCAAAAGGCGACCCGGAGTAGCAATAAGAATATCGACTCCTTTTTTAAGTTGATCCACTTGTGGCACTTGACTCACACCACCGAAAAGAGTAATTTGCCTCATATTGGTATACTTTCCGTAGGTGTCAAAACTTTCTCCAATTTGTATAGCCAATTCACGAGTAGGAGTCACTATCAAAGCTCTGATGTATTTTCGTTTTTGTGAAGAACCCACAATACGATGGAGCTGATTTAGAATAGGAATGGCAAAAGCCGCTGTTTTTCCGGTTCCGGTTTGAGCACAACCCACTAAGTCTGTACCTTCTAAAATAATGGGTATAGCTTGTTGTTGAATGGGAGTGGGTGCGGTATAGCCTTCTTCTGTAAGAGCGAGTTGAATATTTTTTAACAGATTTAAATCGGAAAACGTCATAATTCTTTATTTGTGGCAAAGATAGCTTAAATAAAGGAATTAGTAAGACGAAAGCCAAATTCTTCAATTATCCGATGTTGAGGCTGTTTTGGGCTTTAATAAAATCGGTTATAAGATAACCTACCAGTTTACCAATCAATTGGGGATTTTTTTCATCGCCTAATATCGGGGCACCTTCACAAATATGTAAATAGGATGCATTGGGGTGTTTGCCAAAATGAAATAAAAATTGTCTGAGTTGTTCCACAGAAAATCCACTACAGGTCATGGCACTACTGGGCACATTGGGTAGGGCATCCAAATCAATTTCGATACCAAAACACTCAGATTTTATGAATGCAAGAGCTTGATTAAGTTCTTGATCGAAATGTTTAATTTTTTGAATAGCAATTTCATCATATGTATTAAAACGAACCCGATCTTCTAAATCTTTTAGTTTGAGAAGTACATTTTTGGAAGTATAACTTTCATGCAATCCAAAAACAAAATATTTTTTAAGAAATCCTTCGTCAAAAGCGTATGAAAACCCGTTGCCACTGTGTCGTCCTTCAATAATTCTAAAATCGGAATGTGCATCAAAATTGACGGCATTTATGGGTTTTCCTTTAGCCAAAGCGGTTCCTTTAATGGCTCCGTAAGCATTGTTATGTCCTCCACCAATAACAATGGGAATTTTACCGGATTTTACAATTGTAAAGATGATGTGGGAAACTTCTTTATCGATACGTTCTACCAATTCGGATAATTTTTTCCGATCATGAACTTCTGAAAACTTTAAATTTTCAGCTTGTTTCATTATTTCTTGGGTATCTAATGAACCCAAAACAAGAATTTGGCTTCCTTTACAAAACCGGTTATGCTGAATATTGGCAATACTTTGAATACAACTTTCCCAAGCAGTGGCAGCTCCGGGTCTACCTGAGTTGGCTCGTACGCCAATATCTTCCGGAATTCCAAACAAAACAAATTTGGCTTTACTCTCTTTGATGTAATCTGATATGGAGACCCCATTTGGAATGGTTTGCATTTTTTCTCCAAATTTTACTTCACCACTACGGTGGTTGGTAATTTTTCCCAGATTGATAGAAGTAAACGTAACTAAGTTATCCATAAAAAAAAATTGTACTCAAAAATACTATTTTTAGGTAAAAAATCGTTAGTATTGTTAAAAGGAATTCAAATTGCATTAACTTTGCCTCAAAATCAACTAATTTACTTATGGAAAATCAAAACAGCAACTCAAAATTAAAGGCTATAATTTTAGTCTTATCTTTATTGTTATTAGCCAGTTTGGCTTATATGTTTAAAATGAGCTCTGATTCTAAAAAAGACAATCAACAAATTGTTGAATTAACTGATGAAAAAGCCAAAGTTTTAGACGAATTGAATATTTTGAAAACTACATATGATGCTGCAATTGCTGAAAATACATCTATGTCTGAAGAATTGATAGCCGAAAGAGCTAAG
>JANJWE010000059.1 GCA_024709705.1 Flavobacterium sp.
AGATGCTTCTATCAGCTTGGTAGATATTCTTGTAGATTACAAAAACAAAAAATAATTTTTAATAACTCTTAGTATGAACTTAAATAAGTTATCCAGATTAATAGTTATTATCCTAAGTATAATTTCTATTGTGTTTCTGGCAACTATTATGGCTTCAGACACCCCCGATGGTGGTATGATTGGTCCATTTATATATGTTGCCTATTTAACACTTTTTATAGCAATTTTATTGGTAGTAATATATACATTAAAAAATTTAGCATCAAAAGACCTTAAGAAAACCCTATTTAGTGTAGGTGCTTTTTTAGGTGTAATATTAGTTGCTTTTATTTTAGCAGACGGTACTCCTGTACCATTAAAAGATGGTGGTGAGGTTTCATCATTTGCATCAAAAATGGTGAGTACAGGTTTAAATGCATTTTATATATTAGCTTTGATTGCTATATCATTAATGTTGTTTACAGGATATAATCGAATAAAAAAATAAAAAATGGCTAGAAAACATAGAGATGCTCCGCCAGAAGTAAATGCGGGTTCGATGGCAGATATTGCCTTTCTACTCTTGATTTTCTTTTTGGTTACAACAACTATTCAAACCGACCAAGGTATTAGTAGAAAGTTGCCTCCTATAGATGAGACTAACCAAGAACCACCACCAGTTAAAGAAAAAAATATTTTCACAGTATTGATAAATCGTAATGATCAACTTTTAGTTGAAGATAAATTAATGGATTTACGAGAGTTGCGTCAAGCTGCGATTGACTTCTTAGATAATGGTGGTGATGGATCTTGTGCTTATTGTAAGGGAGCACGTGATGAGGCTTCGTCTGATAACCCTGATAAAGCCATTATTTCACTACAAAATGACGCTGAGACTTCTTATGAGGCTTATGTAGCGGTTCAAAATGAACTAGTAGCAGCTTATTATTTCCTTAGAGATAGAGAATGTATGGCCCGATATGGGAAAACTTTTAGAGAACTTGAAGCTATGTTTGACGATCCAAAAACTAAAGAAGCTCAACGTGCTAGAATTGAGCCTTTGATTAAAGATATTCAAACTTTGTTTCCACAAAAGTTATCAGAAGCTGAACCTAAACGTAATTAACCCTAAACCAAAAAAAAATGTCTAAATTTAAAAAGAAAAAAGGTGGTGATGTACCAGCGATTTCTACAGCATCCTTACCGGATATTGTATTTATGCTTTTATTCTTTTTCATGGTGGCTACTGTTTTAAGAGATAATGACTTGTTAATTCAAAACTCTTTACCCAAAGCAGACCAGGTGACCAAATTGGAAAAGAAAGATAGGGTTATGTTTATTTTTGCCGGAAAACCGCACGAAAGATACCGCAGTAAGTATGGTGAAGGGGCTCGTATACAGTTAAACGACAGACTTTCTGATGTTTCTGAAATTAGAAACTTTGTATTAGCAGAAAGAGCTGCCCGTAATCCTGAATTAGAGAAAGTATTAACTACTTCACTAAAGGTTGATAAAGAAGTGAAAATGGGTCTTGTAGGCGAAATTAAACAAGAGCTTAGAAAAATTGATGCTTTAAAAATTAACTATACGACAACCAAAGGTAGTGTCGTAGATTAATATGTCAATTTAAATACACAAAGCCACGCATTGCGTGGCTTTTTTTGTAATTTTATGTTTTAATTGAACTTCTATGAGAATCCTGTTATTGTTTCTTGTTTTTTCATCAGCACTTTTGGCTCAAGATTCTTTATATTATAAAAAGGAACGCGATACTTTATACCGTGAAGATCAATTTTATGTGGGTATTAGCTACAATATATTGCAAAATAAACCGAGTGGGCTATCTCCAAATTCTTTTTCTTCGGGAATAACTTTTGGATTTTTACGAGATATGCCTATAAATGCAAATAGAACTTTCGCTATTGCTCCGGGATTGGGGATTTCGTATCAAACGTACCATCAAAATTTATTAATTCAAGAAATCAATGGGCAAACTAATTATGAATTAATCCCTAATGACATTTCTTTTGATAAAAATAATTTTTCTCAACTTTTAATTGAACTACCTATTGAATTTAGGTGGCGAACTTCAACACCCGATAGCCATCGGTTTTTCAGGTTATATACCGGACTAAAATTAGGCTACCTCCTTAACAGTACTTCGCGTTTTGTATCAAATGGTGAGAGTACTAAAATTAGAAATAATTCGGATTTTAATTCTTTTCAATATGGGGTTTATTTGGCAACCGGGTATAACACGTGGAATTTTTATGCCTATTACGGTTTAAATCCGTTGTTTAAAAATTCGGTTCAGTTAAATGAAAAAACACTTGAGTTGTCTGTATTGCATTTCGGACTGCAATTTTACATTCTATAATTGCCAATAAAATAGAATGATTTGAGGTAAAACACCGGCAATAAATCCCCAAACTAATTCAGAAACAGAATGAGCACGCATTGACAATCTGGATGAGGCTACAAATCCAATAGAAGCCAAAAATGAGGCAACTATTTCAATTCCTAAATTTTGACTTAGTAGGCTTAAAAAAAATATGAAAACGGTAAGTGCACTTATACCTATCATATGTAAACTTATTTTTTTCTTTAGTAATAATCCTATGAAAGCTAATAGCGTACTTATCAATGCTCCAAAATAGAAATAAAACAACTCAGGGGCTCTTTCTATAGTTATTGATTTTTCGGTTAGCAGATACAATAAAATGCAATTTACCAATAAGGGTATTCTTCTCTGTTGCAAATTAGGAATCATAAACGAATCAACTTTGCCCAAAGTAATCAGAAGATAAAATAAAGAAATGGGTATTAATAAGGTTAGTATAGTGACTTGAATGAGAGCTACATAAATTTCGGGTGCATTATAAAAATCCTTAAAACTCCAAAAATAGAATATTGCCGCATACAAGGATATAAAAAGCGGATGAAAAATATAGGAAAAAAGCGGAAGTATTTTTTTCAACTTTTTATGGGTTATTAAAGGTTTTCCGGCACTAATAGGTTATATTTTTTTACGCATTCTAGCTACCGGGATATCCAATTGTTCTCTGTATTTTGCTACGGTTCTTCGTGCAATTGGGTATCCTTTTTCTTTTAAAATTTCGGCTAATTGATCGTCTGGTAAAGGTTTTCTTTTATCTTCTTCTTCAATTACATTTTGAAGTATTTTTTTTATTTCAATTGTAGAAACATCTTCGCCTTGATCGTTTTTCATTGCTTCAGAAAAAAATTCTTTGATGAGTTTTGTTCCGTAAGGTGTTTCCACATATTTACTGTTGGCTACTCTAGAAACAGTAGATATATCAAGACCAATCATATCGGCAATGTCTTTTAATATCATCGGTTTTAGTCGTGTTTCGTCACCTTCTAAAAAATAATCACTTTGGTAATGCATAATGGCATTCATGGTTACAAATAAGGTTTCCTGACGCTGCCTAATTGCATCTATAAACCATTTGGCTGAATCGAGCTTTTGTTTGATAAACTGTACGGCATCTTTTTGGGCATTCGATTTATCTTTAGAATCCTTGTAGGTTTGCAACATATCCTGGTAATCTTTTGAAACGTGAAGTTCCGGTGCATTTCTTCCATTTAAAGACAGCTCCAATTCACCCTCTACAATACGAATGGTAAAATCGGGGACAACATGTTCTACAACTTTACTGTTTCCAGTGAAAGCACCACCGGGTTTGGGATTTAGTTTTTCAATTTCTTCAATTGCTTTTTTAAGCTGTTCTTGGGAAACCCCATATTTTTGTAAAAGTTTCTCGTA
>JANJWE010000088.1 GCA_024709705.1 Flavobacterium sp.
ACTTATGCATTAGACGGAGGAGCATTTCAATCAAGTGCCTCATTTACAAATGTTGCTGTTGGAAATCACACCATTACTGTGAGACATACTAACGGTTGTGAACAACAAGTTCCTTTTGTGATTCAACCTTCTACCCCATTACAATTTACATTTAATACCACTAATGTAACGTGTAACGGACTTACTAATGGTTCAATCCAAATTAATGCTACCGGTGGAACGGGAACTTTGGAATATGCTATTTCACCAGATCTAAATCAATTTGGAACCGCTTCCACGTTTAACAATTTGGCTGCCGGAAACTACACGGTAATCGTTAGAGACGGCATACAATGTACTAGTACAGCAACAATAACCATCACACAACCCAATGCATTGGTGGCTCAATTAGATACCATGTTCTCCGACTTATGTGCCGGTGATAATTTGGGTGCTATTGAAATTACAATTCAAGGCGGAACAGCCCCTTATCAAACCAGTTTAAATCCGAATTCAAACTTTGTAACCAATCAAACTTTATTCGAAAATTTGGCGGGTGGTAGATCGTATACGATTTATGTTCGAGATGCTAATGGATGTCAAACTAGCTTAGTAGTTGCTGTAGATGGTGGTGTGGTTCTGGATGCTGAAATTGATGTACGTTATTTTTGTTTTGATGATCCAATTCGAAACCGAGTTACGGTTTATGTTTCTAATGCAGTTGCTGCTCAAGTAACCTACTCGTTGGATGGATTACCCTTTCAAAATAGTCCTCAGTTTACCAATTTAACTGATGGAACTCACACTATTACGGTTCTTCATACTACAGGATGTACAGAAACCATTACTTTCACTGTTCAAAATGCACAACCCTTAACGCTAAGTGTAATTGAAAGCAATCTCAATCAAATTACAATTAATGCTGCGGGTGGTTCCGGTTCGTATACCTACTTTTTAAACGGAACCAACTATGGCAATCAATCGGTAATTAATGTGTTTTCAACCAATACTTATACCGTTACGGTTGTAGACAGTAATAATTGTTCGATAACCACTCAAATTGATATCACTTTTATTGATATTGAAATTCCAAATTTCTTCACCCCTAATGATGATGGTGAGAATGACACTTGGCAACCTACAAATTTGAATGGTTTTCCTAATGTTCAAATTCAGGTATTTGACAGATATGGTAGAATAATTAAACAATTTGGACAAAACGGTTCATGGGATGGTCGTTACAATGGTGCTCTGTTACCTACCGGAGATTATTGGTACACGATCGTTTTGGATAATGGAAGACAAATTGTTGGAAACGTAACTTTATATAGATAATACAAATAATCCTGACCAATATTTTGATATGTTGGTCAGGGTTTAAATCACATACACTATGAAAAAAATAGCCCCACTTTTCATGTTATTGGCTTTCTTAAACGGAAAGTCACAGGAATTAAATCTTCCATCATTTACTCAATATTTAGCAGATAATCCATTTGTAATATCACCGGTTTATGCCGGAATTGGAGATCATGTTAAAATACGTGCCAACGGATTAACCCAATGGGTCGGAATTAAAAACGCTCCTCAAAATCAATCTTTAGCCGCCGATATGCGAATTCACGATCAATCGGGGGTAGGTGTATACTTATACAATGACAGAAACGGAAATACGCGTCAATCGGGATTAAAATTAAGCTTTGCTCATCATTTGGTATTAGATAAATATGAAGAACAATATTTGTCTTTTGGTATATCCTACAACCTAAACCAATTTCGAATTGAAACCGAAAATTTCAACGGAACCGATTTTGGTGTGGTCGACGACAGAAGGCTCACCAATCACAATGCTGATGTAGGAATACTGTATCGTATAAATGGATTTTATGCCAGTTTTACAGCGGCTAACTTATTAGATAAAAATGTAGATATTTTTAATGATATCGAACCTTTGGAACTCAGAAACTATCAATTTTTCAGTGGTTATAAATTTCGAACTTTTCAAAACAGCGATACCGAAGTTGAACCCTCCATTTTCTTTCAGTATTTTGAAAGTGACAAAAGATCGACTACTGATTTGAATTTGAAGTTCCGTTTTTATAACTTTGAAGATTATTACTGGGCGGGAATATCCTATCGCTTTTTAAACGATCAGTTATTAGAACCCTTAAATATCGGACCCATGGCTGGAATTAAGAAGAATAATTTTTATTTTGCTTATTCCTACCAAGTTACCCTAAACAAGTTGATCAACTACAACTCCGGAACACACATGGTAACCATTGGATTGGATATTTTTCAAGGAATTAGTAATTGTCCCTGTACTTATTAAAAAACTAATGGGAATTATCAAATTACAAAACATCAGAACGTTTTCGTTTCACGGATGCTTGATTGAAGAAAGCAAAATAGGTTCAGATTATACCGTGGATTTGGAAGTCAAAACCGATATGCGAAAATCCTCTCTTTCGGACGATTTGAAAGATACGGTTGATTATGTTCATTTAAATCAAATTGTGGTAGAAGAAATGGCTATACGTTCCAAACTTTTAGAACATGTTGGGCGAAGAATCATCAAACGTATTTTTGATGAAATACCGGCTGTTTCTCGCGTTTTGGTATCTGTTTCAAAACTCAATCCTCCAATTGGTGGTGATGTAGAAGCGGTTACAATAATAATGGAAGAATATAGGAGTTGATTTTGTTTCAGGTTTCAAGTTTCAGGTTACTTTTACAAAAGTTTTTTGAAGTTTAGCTTTTTAACTTTAAACTTTTTATTTACATTTGCCATCCGATGATAGGGCGTCGTGGCCGAGCGGCTAGGCACCGGTCTGCAAAACCGTCTACCCCGGTTCGAATCCGGGCGATGCCTCAAAATTAAAGCTTCTTGAAAAAGGAGCTTTTTTTGTTTCTATCATAAATGCAAAACCGTCTACTCCGGTTCTCCCGATAGCAATCGAGAGG
>JANJWE010000129.1 GCA_024709705.1 Flavobacterium sp.
AATTTTTGGGCCACTTGGTGTGTTCCTTGTGTAAAAGAATTACCTCATTTTGAAAAATTAAATGCAAAATATAAATCAGGGAAGTTTAAAATGTTGTTGGTGAGTTTAGATTTTCCGAAATTAGTAGAATCACGTGTACTACCTTTTGTAAAAAATAAAAATTTGAAGGCCGAAGTTCTTCTTTTAAACGATCCCGATGCCAATTCATGGATAGAGAAAGTAGCCTCTGAATGGTCTGGAGCTATTCCGGCAACTCTGATTTACAAAAATGACAAACGCCAATTTTACGAAAAATCTTTTACAGAAGAAGAATTAGAATCTGAAATACTCTCTTTTAATTAAAATCAAAAACTATGAAAAAAATTAATTTTACCCTTTTAGTGTTGGCTTTTGCGGTACTGACTTCATTTACTTTGCGAAATGAAAGTGGCTACGAAATTGGTTCTGTTGCAACAGATTTCAATTTAAAAAACATAGACAATAAGAATGTATCATTGAAAGATTTTAAAGATGCAAAAGGCTTTATTGTAATCTTC
Source organism: Flavobacterium sp. (assembly GCA_024709705.1). Classification (GTDB taxonomy): domain Bacteria; phylum Bacteroidota; class Bacteroidia; order Flavobacteriales; family Flavobacteriaceae; genus Flavobacterium. The sequence goes on from JANJWE010000129.1 coordinate 537, forward strand.
ACCTGTAATCACTGTCCGTATGCAGTAGCCTACGAGGATCGAATACTAGCATTAGATAAAAAATACAAAGCATTGGGCTATCCGGTAATTGCCATAAATCCTAACAATCCGGATAAACAAAAAGAAGACAGTTTTGAAAAAATGCAAGTTAGAGCCAAAGAAAAAGGGTTTACTTTTCCGTATCTTTTTGATGACGGTCAAAAAATTTATCCACAATACGGAGCTACAAAAACGCCTCACGTTTATGTTTTACAAAAAACTTCCAAAGGTAACATTGTACAATATATTGGTGCTATAGATGATAATTATTCCGATGAATCAGCTGTTAAAGTAAAATATGTAGAAGATGCGGTAGATGCTCTTTTGAACAACCAAGATGTCAAAATCAAAACGACTAAGGCTATAGGATGTTCTATCAAATTTTAAAATAAAGTTATTTTTTTTTCGTTACCTAGACAAACAAAACACAAATCAAATGAACTTAACACAAGAAGATTGGTGGAATCGACTTCAAAAGGATTCTTCTGCTGTAATATTAGATGTTCGAACACAAGATGAAGTAGAACGAGGTATTATTCCGAATTCCATTAATATTGATATTTACAAAGGACAAGGATTTATTTATCAGTTGGAAGAACTGGATAAGTCTAAAAATTACTATGTATATTGTCATGCCGGAGCTCGTAGTGCCAAAGCTTGTGAAATAATGAATCAATTGGGATTTGAAACAACGTACAATTTGATAGGTGGAATTTCGGAGTGGAAGGGACCGATAGAAGAAGCTGTATAATTTTTTCTGTATAATATTTTTTTGTAATTTTAACAAACTAAATTCAAAATTATGAAAAGAAATATAGGTAATACAGATCGTTTCGTAAGAATTATTTTCGGGATTATACTTTTAATTTTGGTTATGTCCGGTGCTCTAGAAAACGCCACTTTAAGATGGATTATTTTGGGAGTGAGTTCAATACTCATTATAACCTCATTCCTAACATTTTGTCCACTGTATGTACTTTTAGGTAAAAACACATGTGAAGTAAAGAAAAGATAAGAAATTGAGCCACTAATTTTAGTGGCTTTTTTATTGCCTCATACTTTTCTAAAATCAATTCCTTTTGTTATTTTAGCGATATCATAAAATATATCCCATGATAAGCGAAATAGCCTTTAAAAGAGAGTTAGTTTTAATTATAGAAAACTGAATAAGAGAAGATATAGGCCCCGGTGATTACAGTTCGTTGGCATGTATACCCTCATCAGCTGTAGGAAAAGCGAAGTTGCTGGTTAAGGATAAAGGTGTAATTGCAGGAGTAGAGTTTGCCCAAATGATTTTTAAAAAGGTCGATTCTTCTCTGGAAGTTGAAGTTTTAATTCAAGATGGGAGTTTTGTTAATTATGGGGATGTAGTTTTTCATGTGAAAGGAAGTTCCCAATCGATATTAAAAGCCGAAAGATTGGTTCTTAATTCTATGCAACGTATGAGTGCTATTGCAACCAAAACTCAAAAATATGTAGAGTTACTGAAAGGTACTCAAACTAAAATATTAGATACTCGAAAAACAACTCCCGGGTTTAGAGCTGCAGAAAAATGGGCGGTACGAATAGGAGGTGGCGAAAACCATCGTTTTGCACTTTACGACATGATTATGCTAAAAGACAATCACAACGATTTTGCCGGAGGAATAGCAGAAGCTATACAGAAAACCAAATCCTATTTATTGGAACACAATTTGGATTTAAAAATTATTGTTGAAGCCCGAAATTTGCAAGAAGTTGACACAATAGTAAAATGCGGTGGGGTTTATCGAATTTTATTAGATAATTTTGATTTTGAAACCACTCGTGAAGCAGTAAAACGTATTGGTAATCATTGTTTAACAGAAAGTTCCGGAAATATCAATGAAAACACCATTCGAAGTTATGCCGAATGTGGCGTTAATTACATTTCTTCGGGAGCTTTAACGCATTCGGTTTACAATATGGATTTGAGTTTAAAAGCCTTTTAAAAACCTCTTTTTTCATGTCGCTGGATATAGAACAACAACTCGATAAAATCCCTGTAGTGCGTAATTTGGTTCGTTTTGCTCAACGTATTAAATTACCGTGGTTAGAAGGATTGTCGTTCTACGATTTAATCGAATTGTATGTAATAGGTATAGCCAAAGGAGCTTTTTCTTACAGAGCCGGAGCCATAGCCTTTAGTTTTTTTATGGCTTTGTTTCCGTTTGCATTATTTATTTTAAATCTTATTCCCTACATTCCTATAGAAGGATTTCAGGATGATTTTTTAAAATTTGTAGAAAACAGTGTACCACCCAACACTTACGAAGCTATAAAATCTATTATAGATGATATTCTTAATAACAGTTATAAAGGCTTACTTTCATCGGGTTTCATTTTATCTATTTTTTTAATGACCAATGGGATTAATGCCATTTTAGGCGGATTTGAAACCTCTTATCACATCACAATCAACAGAAGTTTTATCAGACAGTACCTTATTGCATTGGGTATGTCTATACTTTTTTCCGTTATTTTATTGGTAACTGTAGCTTCTATAGTAATTTCAGAAGTGATTATAGTTAAAATTCAATTGCATCAAATTTTAACTACTGATACCTCTTTTGTAGAAATGATTCGATATGGTTTTGTTATTGTAATGATATTAACAACCACTTCGTTACTTTTTAAATTTGGAACCAAACAAACTTCAAAAATTGCTTTCATTAGCATAGGCTCAGTATTTACTACGTTATTAATATTGCTTTCTTCTTATATTTTTGGGATTTATGTAGTTAAATTTGCCAAATACAATGAGTTGTATGGGTCTATAGGAACGTTATTAATTTTGATGTTTTACATATGGATTAATTGTATGATTTTGTTGCTCGGTTTTGAATTAAATGCCACAATAAATAAATTGAAAAGGCGAAATCTTTATGATTAAATCCTGAAATAAGAAAAATATATGCCTTACTTTGTTGAAGTTATATTACCCCTTGCTTTAGATAAAACGTTTACGTACAGTATATCTCAGGCCGAGTTTCATTTCATTAAACCCGGAATGCGAATTGCTGTTCCGTTTGGTAAAAATAAAATCTACACCGCATTGGCTAAAGAAACCCACGAAAGGGTACCTGCATTGTATGAAGCCAAAGAAATTCATCAAATACTCGATGAGACTCCGATTGTCAATACCATACAGTTGCAACTATGGGATTGGATTGCCAGCTATTATATGTGCAGTTTGGGTGAAGTTTACCGAGCGGCATTGCCCAACGGATTTATTTTGGAGAGTGAAACCATCATAACATTGAGCTCCAATTCAAAATATGAAGTTTCGGACCTGAATGACGATGAGTATTTGATTTTAGAGGCCTTACAGCAACAAAGTTCATTAAAAGTTAATGATATCAGCTCCATTTTAAACAAAAAAAATGTAGTCTCAGTATTGCAAAAAATGCTTTCAAAAAATATTATTTCATTACAAGAGGAACTCTATGAAAATTACAAGCCGAAATTGGTAAAATATATCAGACTTCACGACAGTTTTAAGTCTGATGCTACTCTCAATTCTTTTCTCCAAAATGTAAAATCTGAAAAACAAAAGAAACTCGTATTGGCTTTTTTTCAATTGAAAGGAATTGATAAAAATCCGATTTCAATTAAGAAAATTTTAGAGTATTCAAATCAAAGTAAAGCTATTTTAAACAAGTTAATAGAACTTCAGGTTTTTGAGGAATATACTTTAACTCAAGATCGAACAGATTTTGTAAGTGATGGTATTAAGGATAATTTTGAATTAAGTAAAACCCAACAAACTGCTTACTTTCAAATTAAGGATGCTTTTGAATCTAAAGATATTTGTTTGCTTCATGGGGTTACTTCAAGTGGAAAAACCGAGATTTACAGTAAGTTAATTCAAGAAACCCTACTTGAAGGCAAACAAGTTTTATTTTTATTACCCGAAATAGCTTTAACCACACAATTGGTTTCCCGATTGAGAAAGTTTTTTGGAAACCAAGTTGCTGTTTTTCATTCCAAATACAACTCAAACGAAAGGGTAGAGGTATGGAATCAAGTTTTACATAGTTCAGAAAAAGCACAAGTTGTTATTGGGGCACGATCGGCACTGTTTTTACCTTTTTCTAACCTGGGATTAATTATAGTAGATGAAGAGCACGAACAAAATTTTAAACAAACCGATCCGGCTCCTAGGTATCATGCCCGCGATACCGTAACAGTTTTGGCAAAGTTTCATCAATCAAAGGTTCTTTTAGGTTCGGCAACTCCAAGTTTAGAATCGTATTATAATATTAAAAATCAAAAATACGCACTCGTCGAACTTACAGAGCGATACAACCACACACCACTTCCGGAAGTTCTTTTGATAGATTTAAAAGATAAATACTTCCGAAAAAAAATGAAAGGTCATTTTAGTGATGTTTTAGTAGATGAAATTGCATCAGCTTTGGCATTAGGTGAACAAGTTATTCTTTTCCAAAATAGAAGGGGATATGCCCCTTTACTGGAATGTATGACTTGTGGCCATGTACCTCAGTGTCCCAATTGTGATGTGAGTTTAACTTATCACAAATTTAAAAATCAACTAAGATGTCATTACTGCGGTCATTCGATAGCCAAACCAACCCATTGTCACGCTTGTTCTAGTGTAGATTTAACAACCAAAGGTTTTGGTACCGAACAAATTGAAATGGAATTAGCTTCTCTTTTTCCCAATAAAAATGTTTTTAGAATGGATCAAGACACGACAAGAGGCAAGTTTGGATATGAAAAAATAATTGATAAATTTCAAAACCAAGAAATAGATATCTTGGTTGGAACTCAAATGTTAGCCAAGGGTTTAGATTTTAGTAATGTGAGTTTAGTAGGGATTTTAAATGCGGATAATATGCTTTATTTTCCTGATTTTAGGGCTTTTGAACGAAGTTTTCAAATGATGGTTCAAGTTTCAGGAAGAGCCGGCAGAGCTGATAAAAGAGGTAAAGTCGTGATACAAACCTACAATCCTAATCACAATACAATTCAACAGGTTGCCTACAACAACTATAAAGCCATGTATGAAGAACAATTGTATGAACGTCAGATTTTCAAATATCCGCCCTATTATAAATTGATAAAGATTACGCTTAAGCACAGAGACTTTGACAAAGTCAAAGAAAGTGCACAATGGTTGGCTCAAGTACTAAAACAACATCTCACAACACCGGTATTGGGACCTGAAGAACCCTCTGTCAATAAAATACGTAATGAATATATCAGAACATTAATGATTAAAATTCCGGAAACAGTTTCAGTGGTCCAAACAAAAAAAACTATTCAGAAAGTACTGAATAGTTTTGATGTTATTTCGCAATATAGGTCTGTTAAGCTAGTAGTAAATGTTGATGTTCTGTAGTTTTAAGCAATTGCTAAAGCTTTTTTCAAATCATCTTTTTTATTTCGGCTTAACGGAATTTTAGTAACTCCAATCTCGGCAAATTTACTGTTGAAACGTTCAATCTTGTCAATATTTACAATAAATGACTTGTGAACTCGTAGAAAACGATCTTTAGACAAGTCATTTTCAAATGATTTCATAGTAGAAAGCACTAAATTACTGTCTTCATCCGTTACAACTTTTACATAATCACCATAAGCTTCAATCCATTTAATTTTGGAAGTGTAAACTTTTAATTTTTTCAGATTGCTTTTAATGAAAATATAATCTCCTTCTTCTTCGGTTACTTCATGACGCAATTTATGCATATCCATGGCACGCTTTACAGCAGAGTCAAAACGATCTACAGAAATAGGTTTTTGTAAGTAATCCGTGGCATCATAATCAAAAGCTTTTACGGCATAGTCAGCTTTGGATGTGATGAAGATAATTTGAGGCTTTATTTTTAATCCATCCAAGAAATCAAAGCCATTGATAATAGGCATTTCGATGTCAAGGAAAATTAAATCAACCGAGTGTATAGACATACAACTCTTGGCCTCGATAGCATTAGAAAAATCACCTACAAGATTGAGATTTTGGTGATTATTTACTAACTTGGTGATGATCATCCTTTGGATGGAACTATCATCAACTACGACACAATTTAGTTTCATAATTCGATTTATTATAGATTTGGTGAAACAAACATAGTGCATTTCATCGATAAAAACTAATTTTTTTCGAACTTTTTTACCTTATGTCGATTATTTGTGCACTTTGCTTGTTTATTCAATTATATTTTCTACTTTTGCACCCAATTTAACAATTTTAAAGTATTACATTATGAATCATTATGAAGCTGTTTTCATCTTGAATCCCGTTTTATCTGAGCAGCAGGTAAAGGAAACAGTAAGCAAATTTGAAGATTTCCTTACTTCCAAAGGGGCAGAGATGGTATCCAAAGAGGATTGGGGCTTAAAAAAATTAGCCTATGAAATCCAACACAAAAAAAGTGGTTTTTATCACTTGTTTGAATTCAAAGCTCCTGCAGATGCAATTTTAAGTTTTGAAACTGAACTTAGACGTGACGAAAGAATTATGCGTTTCTTAACTGTTAGTTTAGATAAACACGCTATTTCTTGGGCAGAAAGAAGAAGAGAAAAATTAAAAGTTAAAGCATAAGTAATATGTCAACAATCGAGCAATCAGCTAAAGGAAAAAAAGAAGGAGATATCAGATATCTTACTCCTTTAAATATAGATACGAATAAGACAAAAAAATATTGTCGTTTCAAAAAATCAGGCATTAAATATGTTGATTACAAAGACCCGGATTTTTTATTGAAATTCGTTAATGAACAAGGTAAAATTCTTCCTAGAAGATTAACCGGAACGTCATTAAAATACCAAAGAAAAGTGTCTGTAGCTGTAAAAAGAGCAAGACATTTAGCTTTAATGCCTTATGTGGCAGATTTATTAAAATAATTATTAATTAAGTTGTTGCCTCGCCATGGGCGGGCTAACTTCTACAAAAAAGGACAACAACATGGAACTAATCTTAAAACAAGACATTCAAAATTTAGGTTTCAAAGACGATATCGTTTCTGTAAAACCAGGTTACGGTAGAAACTTTTTAATTCCGCAAGGTTATGCAACTTTGGCTACGCCATCTGCAAAAAAAGTTTTAGCTGAAAATTTAAAACAAAAAGCACACAAAGAGCAAAAAATTGTTGATGATGCTAAGAAATTAGCTGAAACGTTAAAAGCTCTTGATATTAAAATTGTGGCTAAAGCCGGTGGTGAAAAACTTTTTGGTTCGGTTACAAATATTGATATCGCTGAAGCTTTAGAGAAATCAGGTAACCCAATTGATCGTAAATTCATCACTTCAGGTACTGTAAAAAGAACAGGAAAGTACAATGCTACTGTTCGTTTGCATAGAAATGTAGTAATCGAATTGCCTTACGAAATTGTTGCAGAAAAATAATCTCAACATAAAAGTTATTTTAAAGCTCCCAAGTTTGGGAGCTTTTTTTTGATTAAGAATAGCTGGAATTGATTTAACTAATGTATTTTTGTACAAATCAAAGGCTATAATGGCACAGTTTATTAAAATATATCCCGAAAATCCTAATGAAGCTGCAATTTTAAATGTAGTGCAAGTTTTAAAAGCAGGTGGACTCATTATTTATCCTACCGATACGGTTTATGGTTTAGGTTGCGATATAACCCACTCTAAAGCATTAGAACGCGTGGCAAAAATCAAAGGGATAAAACTTGAAAAAGCGAATTTTTCTTTCATTTGCCATGATTTAAGCAATCTTTCGGATTACGTAAAACAAATTGATACTTCTACATTCAAAATTTTGAAACGTTCCCTACCTGGACCTTATACCTTTATTCTGCCTGGAAACAATAATTTACCAAAGGAATTTAAAAAGAAAAAAACCGTAGGCATTCGGATTCCTGATAATGCCATAATTTTGGAAATAGTCAAACAATTAGGAAATCCTATTGTTTCTACATCTATTTATGATGAAGATGAAGTGTTAGAATATTCTACCGATCCGGAATTGATTTTTGAAAAATGGCAAAATCTGGTAGACGTAGTAATAGATGGAGGATATGGTGACAATCAGCCTTCAACAATCATAGATTTGTCTGAAAGTGAACCCGTTGTGGTTCGGGAAGGTAAAGGTGATATTTCTATTATATAAAAAAAAATCGCCTCAATAGAGACGATTTTTTTATTTTAATTGAATATTATTTTCCGGTTTGTTTTTTCATTTCTTTTTCAATCATATCGTAAAATTGATCGATTTTAGGCATAACAATGATTCTTGTTCTGCGATTTGCGGCTCTATTTTCAACAGAATTATTAGCCACTAAAGGAACAAATTCACTACGTCCGGCTGCAATCATTTGCTTTGGATTTACTTTATGGTCTTGCGTTAAAACACGTACAACTGCAGTGGCTCTTTTCACACTCAAATCCCAATTGTCCAGTAAAACTCCATTTCTAAAAGGAACATTGTCGGTATGACTCTCAACCATACATTCAAATTCCGGTTTATCATTTACAACTTTAGCTACTTTCCCTAAAATTTCTTTAGCTCTGTCGCTAATTTCATAACTTCCTGATTTAAACAAAAGTTTATCAGCAATGGAAATCATTACTACTCCTTTTTCTACATTGATCTCAATATCGGGATCAGAAATACCAACGGCACCTTTTAAACTGGTTACTAAGGCTAAGGTAACACTGTCTTTCCGAGTTAAAGCATCTTGTAATCTTGAAATTTTTAAATCTTTTTCTTTTAAACTCTCTAGAGATTTTTCTAGGTTTTCTGCTCCTTTAGCTGAAAGCATTGTCATATTGCCAACATTTGAAATCAAATCACTATTGGTTTTTTTCAAATCATTTACTTGATTTGCCAAAAGTTCTTTTTCAGAAAGACACATATTTAACTTCACCGTTGTAGAATTTAACAAGTCTTGACATTCCTTGTTTTTAGCTTCCAACTCGGCAATTTTCTTTTTGGTTCCACAAGAGCCTAACGACAGGGCCACAACACTGAGTAATAAAACAATTTTTCTCATAATGGTTTAAGATTTTTTACAAAATTAAGGTTTTAAGTTTTATTTTCAATTAGTTTACAGATAAACTATTGTTAAAATCAGCTAATCAAAAACCTTGCCTTTTTTTATGTAATAATTGTAAATAATACTTGATTTTTTATAGTAATCAGTCCTATTTTTTGATGTTCTTTTAGCTAATGTTTTGATAAACAATTTGTAAAATCCAAAATGCGATTGCAATACAGCCCAAAAATGTCTGGGTTTATTTTGAAATAAAAATCGAATACCGGCAATACCATCTAATACTAGTCGTAATACAAGTAAAGGAATCAAATGAAAGACAGGTAAATTTTTGAGAAGCATAAGTAGTGAATTTCTAAAATTCAAATACGTTTTTTTTGGATTCAACGTATTTAATGTGCCGCCACCTAAATGATAGATGGTAGAAAAACCACAATAATAAGTAGTATATTGGGCATTAAAACTTCTCCAACACAAGTCTATTTCTTCTTGATGAGCAAAAAAATCAGAATCAAATCCGTTCAATTCTCTGAATACGTCTTTACGAATAAAAAAACAAGCCCCTGATGCCCAAAAAATAGGAACAACATCATCGTATTGCTGGTTATCTTTTTCAATTGTATCAAAAATTCGACCTCTGCAAAAGGGATAACCTAATTGGTCTATAAAGCCACCACCGGCCCCGGCATATTCAAAATAAGATTTGTTTTTGTAGTCTAAAATTTTAGGTTGAACAATTGCAATTTGAGAATCTTTTTCAAACAATTGCAGTATAGGATGAAGCCAATTGGGGGTGACTTGTACATCGGAATTAATCAAACAATAAATTTCTTCCTCAATGCTTTTTAAACCCTCGTTGTAACCTCTCGCATAGCCATAATTATCTTTATTTGTTACAATTTGAACGGATGGAAATTCCTTTTTAAGGATAGATACAGAAGCATCAGTTGAAGCATTATCTATAACATAAATAGAGGCCTCGTTTGAAAATTGTATTACAGAAGGTAAAAACTCCCGTAAGAGATGAGTACCATTCCAATTTAAAATGACTACGGCTATTTTTTTCAATTGAGGGTATATTTAGGAATTTCTTCTAAGAATAAATACTTTTCATTCTCTAAATCCATTTGACAAAAATAGTGATTCAAACCATTGGTTACCATTAAATATTTGGCATTTAAAGTGAGATTATATCTAGCAATTTGATCAAAAACATTTTGAGTTATGGGGATTTGAGATTGTTTGCATTCTACAACCAATAAAATTCGGCCATCGGGTTGAAAAACAACTACATCATACCTTTTATTTAATCCGTTAATTTTAATTAATTTTTCAACATTAATGTGTGATTTGGGATAATTTAAAACATGAATAAGATATTGAACCACATGAACTCTAACCCATTCTTCAGGCGTTAAAATCACAAATTTTTTCCTAATTTCATCAAATACCAACAAGTTATTTTCACTATTTTTGAAGCGAAAGGAAAACTCAGGGAAGTTCAGTTTTTGCATAGAGCAAATTTATTGAATTCTTTCTAACTGTCAATAGCTTCCGAAACAGATTTATAAATGGATGAAATAGTAAAAATAATTTCCGACATCAAAAACGGAAACATCAAACCAATTTATTTTTTAATGGGTGAAGAACCCTATTATATTGATAAATTAACCGAATACATTGAAGATAATGTATTGACAGAAGATGAAAAAGGCTTCAATCAAATGGTTTTGTATGGTAGAGATGTAACAATTGATGACATCGTATCCCACGCCAAAAGATACCCTATGATGGCAGATAGGCAAGTGGTTATCGTTAAAGAAGCCCAAGAATTGGTGAAAACTATTGAAAATTTGGAAAAGTATGCCGATAATCCACAGCCTACTACGGTTTTGGTTATTGCTTACAAATATAAAACACTTGACAAGCGAAAGAAACTTATCAAAGCACTAGAAAAAAATGGGCTAGTTTTTGAGAGTAAAAAATTGTACGAAAATCAAATTGCGAGTTGGATTAGTAGAGTACTTAAGCCAAAAGAGTATTCTATAGATGCAAAAGCAGCAGCAATGTTAGTCGAGTTTTTAGGTACCGATTTAAATCGGATAAATAATGAATTGGAAAAACTTCAAATTATATTACCCAAGGGAACACAAATCACTCCCAATCATATAGAGGAAAATATTGGTTTTAGTAAGGATTTCAATGTTTTTGAATTTAGAAAGGCCATTGGTGACCGCAACCAACTACAAGCATATCGCATAGCAGAACATTTTGCTCAAAATAAGAAAGAATACCCAATAGTTGTGACTACTGGAATGGTATTTAGTTTTTTTTCGGGTTTATTGCAATACCATGGATTAAAAGATAAATCGGCTGGCAACGTTGCAAAAGTATTGAAAATAAATCCCTACTTTGTCAAGGATTACGATATTGCATTAAAAAATTATCCTATGAAAAAAGTAAGTACTATAGTAGCATCTATTCGAGAAATTGATTTGAAAAGTAAAGGAGTAGGAGCCAATCAATTGCATGAATCAGATTTACTCAAAGAATTGTTAGTTAAAATCTTTATTTAGGAGTCTAAAATCAATTTTGTAATTCCGATATTTGCACCTCCAAAAACTAATTTTACGATATCATGGGAATGAATAAAAATACAATCTTAGCTTGGGCTACATTTATTATGATTGTGATGGGGCTTTTACTAATTGGTATGGGAGCTTTTCGATACAATGAAGTAGCCGGCTGGGGCTTTGCTGCTACCGGAATTGGGTTTCTGGCCATTGCTTGGGTTTTTAATGCATTAAAAGGAAGGGTCTAATTTAATTTATACACAAAATGTCAGACGATAAAAAAGTTATTTTTTCAATGTCGAGAGTGAGCAAAACTTACTCAAGTACCAATAAACAAGTTCTTAAAGATATTTATTTAAGCTTCTTTTATGGAGCTAAGATTGGAATCTTAGGTTTAAATGGTTCCGGAAAATCATCACTTCTCAAAATTATTGCCGGTGTAGATAAAAATTACCAAGGTGATGTGGTTTTTGCTCCCGGATATAAAGTAGGATATTTGGAACAAGAACCCCAATTGGACGAAACAAAAACCGTAATTGAAATTGTTCGTGAAGGTGCCGCCGAAATATTTGCATTATTGGATGAGTTTAACAAAATAAACGACATGTTTGGTCTTCCGGAAGTATATGAAGACGCCGACAAAATGCAAAAATTAATGGATAGGCAAGCTGAATTGCAAGACAAAATTGATGCTGTTGGTGCATGGGAAATTGATACCAAATTAGAAATAGCCATGGATGCCCTTCGTACACCAGAATCGGATACACCTATCAATGTTTTATCCGGTGGTGAAAAAAGAAGAGTTGCTTTATGCCGTTTATTACTTCAACAACCCGATGTTTTATTACTAGACGAACCTACTAACCACTTAGATGCGGAGTCGGTACTTTGGCTGGAACAACATTTGCAACAATACCAAGGAACCGTAATTGCGGTTACACACGATCGCTATTTCCTAGATAATGTTGCCGGTTGGATTTTAGAATTAGATAGAGGTGAAGGTATTCCATGGAAAGGGAATTACTCGTCTTGGTTGGATCAAAAATCAAAACGATTAGAGTTGGAAGAAAAAGTTGCATCCAAACGTAGAAAAACATTGGAGCGAGAGTTAGAATGGGTTAGACAAGGAGCCAAAGGAAGACAAACCAAACAGAAGGCCCGTTTGCAAAACTATGATAAATTGCTAAATGAAGATCAAAAAGTACTAGACGAAAAACTAGAACTTTACATCCCAAATGGGCCACGTTTAGGTACCAATGTGATAGAAGCCAAAGGGGTTTCAAAAGCTTATGGTGATAAACTTTTGTATGAAGATTTGAATTTTACTTTACCTCAAGCTGGAATAGTTGGGATTATTGGGCCAAATGGTGCCGGTAAAACAACCATTTTCAGGATGATTATGGGTGAAGAACAACCGGATAAAGGTACTTTTACCATAGGGGACACGGTTAAAATAGCCTATGTAGATCAATCACATGCCAATATCAATCCAGAAAAATCTATTTGGGAAAATTTCTGTGACGGTCAAGAATTGATTATGATGGGAGGAAGACAAGTAAATTCTAGAGCCTATTTGAGTCGTTTTAATTTTGGTGGAAGTGATCAAAATAAAAAAGTTTCAACTTTGTCAGGAGGAGAAAGGAACCGTTTGCATCTGGCAATTACTTTGAAAGAAGAGGGGAACGTGCTTTTACTGGATGAACCTACCAATGATTTGGATGTTAATACCTTGAGAGCCTTAGAAGAAGGTTTGGAAAACTTTGCAGGTTGTGCTGTAATTATTTCGCACGACCGATGGTTTTTAGATCGTGTTTGTACTCATATTTTAGCTTTTGAAGGAGATTCACAAGTGTATTTCTTTGAAGGTAGTTTTTCTGAATATGAAGAAAATAAACGCAAACGACTGGGAGGTGACCTTACCCCTAAACGAATTAAATACAAAAAATTAGTAAGAAATTAATTAAAATCCCGATTCGTCGGGATTTTTTTTATTCATTATCTCGAAAAATTAAAAAAAAAATAAGAATAACTCGAACATATTAATCTAATTTATTAAGTATATTTGAGACCCAATTTCTACATAATGAATAAAAATTTACTTCTTGGTCTTGCTGGGCTATTCCTCATGAATGCAGTTGTAGCACAAAATTCAGTTCCTCCCGAAAAAGAAGTTAGAAAATTACTCAATTCAGCTGACAGTTGTCTTTACAAATCCGATTACAAGAATTCTTTGGATTACTCCAGTAAAGCACTAAATAAAGCTTTAGATTTAAATAATAATGAC
>JANJWE010000141.1 GCA_024709705.1 Flavobacterium sp.
GACCAAACCAGTATAAAAGCGGCTCCTTATAAAGATATTATTCACCGTTGGCATTTAACCAAAAAAGATCCGAATGCAGCAATCAGCGAACCCGTTGAACCTATCGTATGGTGGGTAGAAAACACTACACCAGTAGAATACAGACAAACCATTATGGAAGCCGGTAATCGCTGGAATCTTGCATTTGAAAAAGCCGGTTTTAAAAACGCTATTGTCATGAAAATGCAACCCGATACTGTAGATTGGGATGCCGGTGATATTCGATACAATGTTATCCGTTGGGTTTCGTCTGCAAGACCTAGTTATGGGGCAATAGGGCCTAGTTTTGCAAATCCAAGAACCGGACAAATTTTAGGTTCTGATATTACGATTGAATGGAGTTCAGCCAGTCGTTCCCCAATTTTAGACGACTTATTTGCTGCTCATGGTGGTAGTTCTGAAAACGAAAATGTAGCTTGTACAGATCACAACGGTCACATGTGTACTTTAGCACATCAATTAAAAAGTCAGTATATGTTGGGTGCTACTTTAATTGAAGCTTCTGAAGACGATCCCGAAACCATTTTACGTGTTCATAAAGAATTTTTATACTACTTGGTTTTGCATGAAATGGGTCATACTCTTGGACTTAATCACAATATGAAAGCCAGTCAAATGCTTAAACCATCCGAATTAAACAATAGAGAATTGACCGAAAAAATAGGTCTAATTGGCTCGGTTATGGATTATCCGGCAATTAATTTGGCTGCAGATCGTTCAAAACAGGGGAACTATTTTACAACAGTACCGGGACCTTATGACAATTGGGCTATAGAATATGGATATAGAGAATTTGGAGCAAACCAAGATGAAGAAGCCGAATTAAACAAAATTTTAAGTAGAAGTTCTGAGCCCTACTTAACTTTTGGTAACGATGCCGATGATATGCGTGCACCGGGTAAAGCCATTGATCCTAGGGTAATGGTTGAAGATTTAAGTAGTGATGCCATGGGTTATGCTGTAGATCGTTTTAAACTTATCAATTCGGTAATGGGTAGAGTTAAAACCAAGTATAGCAAACCCGGTGACAATTATGCCGAGTTACGTTCTCGTTTCTATTTACTAAATGGTCAAAGACGCAATATGATTTCTGCGGTGAGTCGATATGTTGGTGGTGTTTATGTAGACCGAACATATATTGGTCAAAACGCAAATGAAAAACCATTTACTCCAGTTTCTAAACAAGATCAAAAAAGAGCGATTGCTATCCTTACGCAATATGCTTTTGCACCTAATGCCTTTGATGCAGATATTCCGCTTTATCCCTATTTGCAAATGCAACGCAGAGGATTTGGTTTTATGGGAACTACAGAAGATCCAAAATTGAACAATTTATATTTATCGATGCAAAGTGATGCTGCATTAGCTCATATTTTACATCCAACCACTATGATGAGAGTTTCCAACTCCAGTTTGTATGGGAACAATTATTCGGTAGCCGAAATTTTAACCGATTTAACTAACGGAATTTTTAAAGCCGATTTGAGTGGTAAAGTAAATACGCACAGACAATATCTTCAAAATTATTATGTAAAAAGAATTATTGATATTGCTACCAATAAAACGAATAATCCTTACGACGATATTGCAAAAGCAGCAGCATATCAATCATTGAAAAAAATCAGAAGTATGTTGGCTTCAGCCGGTGCTTCAGACGAAAGTACCAGAGCTCACAGAGCTAGTTTGATTTTCAATATTGATTCGGCACTTGCAGTAAAATAATAAATCAAAGACAAATAAAAATCCCAATCATAGCGATTGGGATTTTTTATTATTTTTTCTATTCAAAAACCTCAACTTCATTTCCATCGAATGATGCAAATACCATCTTAGGATGAGAATCCATGTGATAGATATTTCCACGATAATCTATTCCAATAGCACCGGCAAAACCATCAAAAGGTTTTAATTCGGCAAACGTTTTTTGAAAAGCTTCTTCAATAGTAAATCCATCGGTTACACGGGTAACAATTTTGGCTGCTACGGCCCCGCTTACAATATCTTCTCCTACCCCCGTTAAACTTACCCCACAAAAGGAATTGGCATAATTTCCGGCTACTGTAGCCGAATCTGAAATTCTTCCCGGAATTTCAAAACCTTTTCCACCAGTTGATGTTGCCACAGCTATTTTACCTTCAGCATCAATTGCAACACAACCTACCGTACCTTGCCCATTTGCTTTTACTTTAGCTTCAAATTCGGCTCTACGTTGTGGAATTTCTGTAGAAAAAACTTCAAATCCATGCTCTCTTGCATAGCGTGTTGCTCCTTCTCCTCCAACAATTCTATCGTCTTCTTTCATCAAAACTGAGGCAACTTGTATCGGGTTTTTCACTTCTTCAATATTAATAACTCCACTCATTTTCATAGAACCGCCATCCATTAATGCCGCACTCATTCGAATTTTACCATCACTTTGAATTTGAGAACCAATTCCGGCATTAAACAATGGGTCGTCCTCCAATAAACTTACGGCATAAACAACGGTTTCTAAAGCTGAATGCGACTTCAAATAATCAAAAGAAGCCAAAACGATTGAGGACATAGCCTCTTGCTTAGCTTTTTTGGTTTCATCGGATGTGGATGATTCAGAAAAAAAACCTCCATGAATAATAAGCTTCATAAAAAAAGAATTCCAAATGATTAAATATACTGCGAAGAATGAATATGCATTTTATAGGTTTCCAAATCAAAAGTATCATACATGCTCATTACATGCGTAACCAAATGATTGATAGATATGGGCTGTCCTAACTCAACTTGAGTCAAATTGGTATCTTTGATCTCTCTACCGTCTACCAAGATTACCAATCCGGAACCAATGGCTTCCATTTTGGTATCGTGAGTAATTAGAAGTCCGGTATCCTCCCCCAACCCTATTCCTAAAACTTTTGGATTTCCTACAACTGCTTGAAATAAACGTCCGATGCGTCCTCTTTGCACAAAATGAGTATCAATAATGACATCGTCAATGAGTCCCAAACCACTAGAAATTTTAACTTCCCCTTTCAACAAAGCTTCGTGACTGCTTCCTTGGTAAATCATATTGTTGGAAGCTGCAGCAGCTCCAGCCGATGTGCCTGCATAAATAAAATGCTCGTTTCGGTATTTATCTAATAATATATCGTGAAATTTTGTACCTCCCAAAATGGAAGACAATCGCAATTGATCACCTCCGGTAAACATCACTATATCTGCAGCTTTCAAACGTTCAAGCACAGCATCTTCACCTGCCTGTTCACGTCTTTCTATGTAGAGAACATCTACATTTGACGCGTTCAAATATTGAAAAGCCTTGGCATATTCTGGACCAACTTCTCTCGGAATTTTTGATGCGGTTGTAATTACTTCTATACGTGATTTTTCTTTATATTTCGATTCGTCAATAATTCGTTTTAGGATACCGGTTTCAAAAAAATTCATGTTTTTTGAAACATCTTGATCAAAACTAGACTCTGTAAAACTACCTTTATCTACAGCTCCTCCAATTATAATGAGTTTTCCTTTACTTTTCATGCAACAAAAATAGTGAATTGATTAAAATCATACTTAATTTTAAGTATATTTTGAGAAATCTACACAAATACAATAGTTTATAATTAAAAAATTCAACAAAACCACCTAAACCCCACGAAATTGTAAATCTTTTTTTTCAAAAACCTAAAAAAAATCAAAATCTAAAAAAAATTATCCTTATTTTTAACAAAATCAACAATTAAAATTTAAAACCTTCTCAATTTTAATATTCTTATGAAAATTTTAAAAATACAAGCACTTAGAGGCCCAAACATTTGGAGTGTACAACGCAAAAAACTTATTCAAATGCGTTTGGATTTGGAGGAAATGGAGCAATTTCCAACCAATAAAATTGAAGGATTTAGAGAACGAATTGAAAATTTATTCCCCACTATGATTGAGCACAGATGCTCAGAAGGTGTTAGAGGTGGATTTTTTATTCGCATAGAACGGGGTACATGGATGGGACACGTAATTGAACATATTGCATTAGAAATTCAAACTTTAGCCGGAATGGAAACCGGATTTGGAAGAACCCGAGAAACCAAAACTCCTGGCATATATAATGTAGTTTTTAGTTATGTTGAAGAAAATGTAGGTCTATTTGCTGCAGAAAGTGCTGTTCGAATTGCCGAAGCTTTAATTGCGGGTACCCCTTATGATTTGGAAGCCGATATCCAAAAAATGAGAGAAATCAGAGAAAGAGTTCGTCTAGGTCCCTCTACAGGTAGTATCGTTGAAGAAGCCGTGTCAAGAGACATACCTTGGATTCGTTTGGGAACAAACTCATTAGTTCAATTGGGCTATGGAGTGAATCAAATGCGTTTTCAAGCTACCATAACGTGTAAAACTAGTAACATAGCTGTAGATATTGCATGCAATAAAGAAGAAACCAAACGCATGTTGGAAATGGCGTCTATACCCGTTGCCAGTGGTTCCATTTGCGTTGATGCAGAAGATTTAGAACATACAATAAAAAAAATTGGCTATCCAATAGTTATAAAACCTTTGGATGGTAACCACGGTAAAGGAGCTTCCATCAATGTGACCACTTGGGAAGATGCATTGGAAGGTTTGGAACACGCCAAAAAGTACAGTAGAAGAGTAATTGTAGAAAAGTTTATAACCGGATTTGATTTTAGAGTTTTGGTAATAGACAACAAATTGGTCGCTGCGGCTAAGCGGGTTCCGGCTCATGTTGTTGGCAATGGCAAAAACACCATTCAAGAACTTATCGATATCACCAATCAAGACCCTAGAAGAGGATATGGACATGAAAATGTGTTAACCGAAAT
>JANJWE010000329.1 GCA_024709705.1 Flavobacterium sp.
GGGATGTGGAGGTGAAATTTTTATTTTTGATATGGGAGAGCCCGTTAAAATCATTGATTTAGCCAAAAAAATGATTCGTTTAGCAGGTTATATTCCAGATAGAGATATAAAAATAAAAATTGTAGGTTTAAGACCCGGAGAAAAATTATTTGAAGAACTTCTCAATAATACAGCTAAAAATTTGGCTACACATAATGAAAAAATTATGATTGCCGAAGAGGTTTGTGAAGATCATGAAGTTGTAGCTGATTTAATTGAAGATTTAATTATTTCTGCCCATTTAAAGTCGAATCAGACTATAGTATCGAAAATGAAAAAAATTGTTCCTGAGTTCAAAAGTATGAATTCTGTATTTCAAGAACTCGATATTCGATAATCATTGCATATTAACAATTAAAACTATATTTGCCCAAAATACTAACCAAATATTTTCATGAAAAATAATTCTCTATTCCTCATTCTATTTGCAAGTGTTCTTTTTTCCTGTGTACCAGCAAAGGATGTAGTTTATTTTCAAGGTATTGATAATGCGAATTCTTCGACTTCTGTTAATTATGAACCTGTTATAAAAGCCGATGATATTTTATATATAAATGTTTCAACATTAGATCCCAAGGCAGCAGAACCTTTCAATCTAGGGAATACTGAAGGTCAAGGTACTGGCGGAGCCGGAGGAGGTGTACAATTACAAAGATTGACTTACTTGGTTAAAAATGACGGAACCATTCAGTTTCCCGTTTTGGGTACTCTTAAAGTTGGAGGTTTGACTAAAGCCGAAGTAACCCATTTGGTATCATCCCGAATTTCAGAATTTGTAAAAGACGCGGTTATAAATATCCGAATAATGAATTTTAAAATTTCGGTTCTAGGTGAGGTAAATTCTCCGGGTTCTTTTGTCATAACCAATGAAAGAATTACAATTCCGGAAGCTTTGGCGTTAGCCGGAGATATGACGTTGTTTGGTAAAAGAGAAAATATCTTATTAATCAGAGAAGTACAAGGGGTCAAATCAACTTTAAGACTGGATATGACTAATCCCGAAATTATAAACTCGCCCTATTATTATTTAACGCAAAACGATGTGTTGTACATAGAACCCAATAAACGTAAAATAAATTCAACTGCAATAGGTCCGAACATCTTGGCAGGAATTTCTATTTTAGGTTTTGCTATAACTACAGTGCTTTTGTTAACCAAGTAATTTCTCATGCAAAATAGTAATCCTATTAAAGAAACTTCGGAAATCATTGATTCCAAAATAAATTTATCTGAACAAATCTTTCGATATCTCAAAAATTGGAAATGGTTTGTTTTAAGTGTTTTTTTATGTTTGTCAATTGCCTATATATATTTGAGATATCAAATAACACAGTATGGTTTAACTACAACTATACTTATTAAAGATGACAAAAAAGGAGGAGCTTCTGAGTTAGACGCCTTTAGCGATTTGGGTGTTTTAGGAGTCAAAAAAAGTAATTTGGAAAATGAAATTCAAATTTTAAAGTCCAGAACTTTATCTCAAAATATCATCAAAGAACTTCGTTTTAATGTTTCTTTTTTTGCTGAAGGAAGAATAATTACACCTGAGCTTTACCACAATTCGCCCATAAATATTGAGTTTGAAAAAGACAGTTCTGCGTTTGTGAATTCAAGTGCTACTTTTTACTACAGCCCAATTGATCAGGATTTCTTTGAATTAGCCGATGCTAACAAGGAGAATGTAAAAAAATATAAGTTCGGTTCTTTTTTTGAGACCAAATTGGGTAAAATGAGAGTTGTAAAAACTGCCAAACATGCTAAAAATGATAATACTATAATTATAAAAATAGCTCCTATCAATGCTGTCGCGGCCTCATATCAGGGGAACCTCAAAGTAGCACAAATGGGTGATCAAACCAGCATTATTCAATTATCTGTTGTTGACCCTTTACCTCAAAAGGGAATTGATTTTCTAAATACCGTTGTTTTAAAGTTCAATCAAGATGCATTGGCCGACAAAAATCTTATTGCCAAAAATACTCAAGATTTTATTGATGAAAGACTCGGTATAATCACAGGAGAACTTGATACCGTTGAACGGTATGCTGAACGTTTTAAGAAAGAAAATAGATTAACAGACTTAACTTCAGATGCCGGTTTAAATTTATCAACATCATCAGAATATGAAAAAGCAATTGTAGAGAATGGTAAGGAACTTAAAGTGATTGAATTTATGCTTAATTCAATTGCCAATTCAACACTAGATCAAACCATACCCTCAAACATTATTCCAAGTGGAGGATCGGCTACTTTAATTAATGAGCATAATGTTTTGGTTTTAGAACGTTTGAGATTTTTAAAAAATGTTTCACCAAGCCATCCTTCCATAGCTTCTTTTGACCAACAAATATTGGGTTATAAAAACAATATTAAGGAAAGTTTAAAAAACCTTAAAAATTCATTGCTAATTGAGAAAGGGCAGTTGCAAACACAAGAGTCTAAGTACAACTCCAAAGTTACTCAAGTTCCTACTTTGGACCGAAAGTTTCGAACCATTGATAGACAACAAAATATTAAAGAAGCTCTTTATCTTTATTTAAGACAAAAACAAGAAGAAACAGCTATTTCTTTAGCGGTCACTTCACCCAAAGCTAAGGTAATTGATGCCGCTTATTCTATCGGAGTCGTAGCTCCAAACAAATCGAATATTTATCTAATAGCCTTATTCATTGGTTTATTTATTCCACTCTCTATTATTTATATTATACAACTTTTAGATACAAAAATCCATTCTAGAAACGATCTTGAAAAGTACTTAAACTTGCCATTTTTGGGTGATATACCCTTGTCTGAATCCAGTGATGAAGTAATGACATCTGAAAGTAGATCTAGTACTGCTGAGTCATTTCGTATATTGTTGACCAATTTGGATTTTATGTTAGCCAATACAACTCATAACAAGGCTAAAACAATATTCGTAACTTCAACTATACCCAAAGAAGGAAAAACCTTTATTGCTGTGAATATTGCCAGTACCCTGGCTTTGTATGGTAAAAAAGTGTTACTCATCGGAATGGATTTAAGACATCCCAAAATTGCCGAGTATATTACTATCGAAAACAATGTCGGTTTGAGTAATTACCTTTCAAGTGATAAATTAAGCGTGACTGACATTATTCATAAACAACCCGGCTCAAAAGATTTTTGGGTAATGCCTTCCGGAATTATTCCACCAAATCCTGCCGAACTATTAAATACAGAAAAAATTGCAGATTTGTTTGAAACTCTTAAAGATCAATATGACTATATAGTGGTTGATACCGCTCCGGTTAGTTTAGTAACCGATACATTATTGGTTAGTAAGTTTGCCGATGTCTTTATTTATATAGTTAGGGCTAATTACCTTAAAAAGCATTCACTAGTAATTCCGAAATCTTTACATAAGGAAAATAAATTACCCAATATGGCTCTAATTTTGAATGGTACCGACCCACAAAAAACTTACGGTTATGGTTATGGCTATGGCTATGGTTACGGCTACGGTTATGGGTATGGTGTAGAATTAGATAAGTCTGCAGAACCTTGGTACAAAAGATGGCTAAAACGTTAGAATTTAAATAGCTTGTTGTTTTGTAAAGCAAGCTCAAGTGGTTCGATGGTCTTGATAGTTATGGGGTTGTAAAATGCTTCGGCATGTTTTTGATGATGAATATCTGAGCCTACAAAGTCTATAAGATCGTGTTGGAGTAGTTTTTGAGCCAATTTTGAAACGATTTCTCCATAATATCCCGTAGTAGAAAGTAAATTTAACTGAAAAAGGCAACCTGCTTTTTTCAGTTTTTTGTATTCTTCAAAACGAGAATTAAAAAAAAGATAGCGTTCCGGGTGGGCTAATATTGGCTTGTAGCCGGCCACTTGAACTTCATAAATAATATCATATAATTGAGCCGGTGGGGCTAAATAGGACATTTCTACCAACACATAAAAATCTTTTATTGTAAGCAACTTATTGGAGTGAATGTTTTGAAAAAATGAAGCATCCATCATGTATTCTGCGGCGGCATGAAAAGGAATGGAAAGCTTCGTTGTATCCAAGTGCTGTTTTACTTTTTCGGCTTCGGTGTTAATTTTTTCCGGGGTGTTGTTCCAAAGATTGGCTATTACATGGGGTGTTGTAATAATGTGTCCAAAACGCAACTTTTTCATCGCCTCAATAAGGTCTATTGTGTCTGCCAGTGATTTGGAGCCATCATCAATGCCCGGGATGAGATGCGAATGCATATCCGCAAAGTCATCGGGTATGAGTGAGTCTAGAGTGGGTTTCTTTTTTTTGAAAAAAATCAAAGTAAACGGTTCAAATTAGCTAACAAATTAAAGTAAAGATAGTTAAAACCCTTTTTTTAATCCATTTCTGAGGTAAAAAATAGTTTTACGGTTGGAAATTTACTTTGGGTCATTTGAATGGTAAATTCAGAATCGGCTAGGAACACCAATTGTCCGTATTTGTCGTGAGCCAAAAACTTTTGTTTGATTCGCTTAAACTCGGCAAACTCACTGTTTTTGGGGTCTTCCGGTTTTACCCAACAGGCTTTGTGTGCCGGAAAGTTTTCATAGTTGCATTTGGCTCCGTATTCGTGTTCCAAGCGGTATTGAATCACCTCATATTGAAGAGCTCCTACGGTACCTATAACTTTACGGTTGTTCATTTCCAAAGTAAAAAGCTGGGCCACACCTTCATCCATAAGTTGGTCAACCCCTTTTTCCAGTTGTTTGGATTTGAGGGGATCTGCGTTATTGATGTATCTGAAGTGTTCCGGCGAAAAACTGGGTATTCCTTTGAAGCTCATGAGTTCGCCCTCTGTGAGTGTATCTCCAATTTTGAAGTTTCCGGTATCGTGTAGTCCTACAATATCGCCGGGATATGAAATATCTACAATTTCTTTACGCTCGGCAAAAAAAGCGTTGGGGCTTGAAAATTTCAGAGCTTTGTTTAATCTAACGTGAGTATAGGGTTTGTTTCTTTCAAAAGTTCCCGATACAATTTTGACAAACGCCAAACGGTCGCGGTGTTTGGGGTCCATATTGGCGTGGATTTTAAAAACAAATCCCGACATTTTGGTTTCGGTGGGTTCTACCGTTCGGGAGTCTGAATCTTTGGGACGTGGAGAAGGAGCAATTTCGATGAAACAATCCAATAATTCGCGTACTCCAAAATTGTTTAAGGCTGAACCAAAGAATACCGGTTGCAGGGTTCCCTCCAGATATTCTTCTCTGGAAAAAGGGGGGTAGACTTCGTCTATTAATTCGAGTTCTTCTCTCAGTTTTTCGGCGGCTTTGCTACCAATAATTTTTTCCAGTTCGGGGTTGTGGATGTCAGAAAACGCAATAGTGTCTTCGATATTTTTACGACTGTCTCCACTGAAAATATTTATGTTTTTTTCCCACAGGTTATAAATACCTTGAAAATCATACCCCATTCCTATTGGGAAACTCAAGGGTGCTACCCGTAATTTTAGTTTTTTCTCCACTTCGTCCATCAGGTCAAAAGCGTCTTTTCCCTCACGATCCAATTTGTTTATAAAAACAATCATAGGGATATTTCGCATGCGGCAAACTTCAACCAATTTTTCGGTTTGTTCTTCCACCCCTTTGGCTACGTCTATTACCACTATCACACTGTCTACAGCAGTTAAAGTTCTAAAAGTGTCTTCGGCAAAATCTTTGTGACCCGGTGTGTCTAATATGTTGATTTTTTTATCTTTATAATTAAAAGCCAACACCGATGTGGCAACAGATATACCTCTTTGGCGTTCGATTTCCATAAAATCGGAAGTAGCTCCTTTCTTGATTTTATTGTTTTTTACGGCCCCGGCTTCTTGAATGGCACCACCAAAAAGCAGAAGTTTTTCGGTAAGTGTTGTTTTTCCGGCATCGGGATGCGAAATAATACCAAATGTGCGTCTTCTTTTAATTTCTTCTGTAAAACTCATAGCTCTTGTATAGGGTGTGCAAAAATAGTATTTATTGCCCAAAAATGGGCAAACTATTTTCGTTAATAAATTTTTGTTAATAGTTTGGGCTATACTTGTATAATGTCTTTGAATTGTTAATTTTGTGAGTTGCTAGGTCCATTAGGCCTTGCGTTGTTGTTTTGAATATAAACCTTATTTTAGCTTATGCCAAGATTAGTTCCTATTGTAGTCCTTTCTTTGTTCATTAGTATTCTGAGTTTTGCACAATCTTCCAAAGACGTGTTGTTTACTATTAATGGTAAGCCCTTTTATACGGATGAATTTGTGCGGGTTTACCAAAAGAATTTGGATTTAGTTAAAGACGAATCGCAAAAGGACTTGGATCATTACTTGCAACTTTTTGTAGGGTATAAATTGAAAATTCAAAAGGCTTATGAATTGGGATTGCATGAAAATCCCAAATATCAAAATGAGCTTCGTTCTTACCGAACGCAATTGGCCAAAAATTATGTAACGGATTCTAAGGTGACTCAAGATTTAATGGAAGAGGGATATCAGCGTTCGTTAAAAGAAATCCGGGCTTCTCATATTTTATTAAATTTAGACGAGAATAGTTCGCCTCAAGATACTTTGCGGGTTTACAATCATTGTATCGAATTGCGTAATCGCATTTTAAAAGGTGAAGATTTTGCTGCTTTGGCACAAAAATATTCTCAAGATCCCAGTGCTAAAGAAAATTCGGGCGATTTAGGATTTTTCTCTGCTTTTCGCATGGTATATCCTTTTGAGAATGCCGCCTATACGACTCCATTGGGTTCGGTTTCTATGCCGGTTCGCACCCGATTTGGCTATCATTTGGTTAAGGTAACCGATATTCGGGATAACCGAGGCGAAGTTACGGTAGCCCATATTATGTTGCTCAACACTCAAGAAGGGGGAGAAGATGAAGTTCAGAAAAACAAAAAGTTGATTCAAGAAATTGCCACCAAAATCAAACAAGGAGAAGCTTTTGAAGATTTGGCCAAGCAATTTTCGCAAGATAAATCTACAGCTTCCAAAGGTGGTGTTTTGAATCGTTTTGGTTCGGGGCAATTGAGTTCGGAAACTTTTGAAGCCGTAGCTTTTTCACTTGAAAAGCCGCAACAAATATCAGAACCTTTTCAAACGCAGTTTGGGTGGCACATTGTAAAATTAATTTCCAAGCATCCCGTAAAGTCGTTTGATGAATCAAAGGCCGAATTGGAAACCAAAATCAGTAGAGATGAGCGTTCCCGTAAAATAGCCGCTTCCTTACACGAAAAATTACGAGCCAAATATCCGGTTAAAACGCAAGCCCCTTTATTGGCAAAACTTAAAAAAACGATACCAGATTCTTATTTTGAAGGCACATGGGAATTGCCGGCCGTAAAAACAGACTATGCCGGTACTCTTTTTTCCTTTGCTAATCAGTCGGTTTCGGGGAATGAGTTTTTGGAATATTTGTATATTCAACAAAAAAATCCCACTAAAATTAAGCCTATAGCTTCCTTAGTTGATTTCCATTTCAACGCTTTTGTCGATCAAAAATTGAATCAATATTACAATGATAATTTGGAGCAGGAGTTTCCGGAATTTGCCGCTGTAATGGATGAATACCGTGATGGCCTTTTGTTGTTTGATTTGTTGGAAAAAGAAATTTGGGAAAAATCGAAAACCGATACTTTGGGATTGAAAAATTTTCACGAACAAAACCGCATGAAATATTTTTGGAAGAAACGATACGATATTGTTTTGTTATCTTCTACTCAAGCCGATGTAGCCAAAAAGGCCCACAAAATGCTAAAACAAGGTAAAACCCCCGATGCTATTAAATCGGCTTTTAATACGGAGGCTCAAGTGAAAATTATGGCTACAACCGGTGAATACGAGGAGGGAAGTGATGTTTTGCCAAAGCAAACCCCTGAAAAACCCGGATTGCAGGAAGTTTTTCAAGAAGGCAATTACTATTATGTTTTGATGGTAAAAGAGATAAAGCCTGCCGGACCTAAATTGTTTGAAGAGTGCAAAGGAAGAGTAATTAATGATTATCAAAATCACTTGGAAGCCTATTGGGTGTCTTCACTTCAAAAAGAATTTAATGTATCCATTGACACGGCTGTTTTTCAAAAAGTGAAGTCTCAAATCAAACCCTAATGTTTAAAAAACTCACATCGGTTTTGGTTCTGTTCGCCTTAGGCTCGTGTTCTTATTTTAAAGAAGAAGCGAAACCGGAGGCCATTGCCCGTGTGGGGGATAGTTACTTGTACCGAAGTGAAATTATCGATTTGATTCCGGAAGGAACTTCCAAAGCAGATAGTATAGCCATTGTACAAAGCTACATCGACCGATGGGCTACACAAAAGTTGTTAATCAAAGCCGCCGAATTGAATATTCGAAAAGAGAGGCAAAGCGAGATTGATAATTTGGTATTGCAATACAAAACGGATTTGTACACCAAAGCCTATTTGGAAGAAATCGTTACCAATCAGTTGGATACCTTGGTTTCCGAGACCGAGATGCGCAATTATTATAATGCGAATAAAGAAAATTTCAGAACAAATGGTGTTTTACTTCGTTTGCGTTACCTACATTTGCCTAAAGATCACCCTAAATTTGAAACCATTAAATCCAAATTTTTTGATAGGAAAAAAGGCGATGCTAAGTTTTGGGAAACCTATCAGCTTCAGTTTAAAAGCTCGGCGTTGAATGATAGTGTTTGGGTAGAGATGAATCAAGTGTATCGCAAGTTACCCTTTATCAACCCTGAAAATAGAGAAAATTATATAGTTCCCGGAAAAAGTATACAATATCCGGATTCTTTGTATGTTTATTTGGTTAAAGTGAGTGCGGTTTTAGATAAAAATGAAATCAGTCCGTATGATTATGTAAAGCCCACCTTAAAAGAGTTGTTGCTCAACCAAAGGAAGTTAGATTTAATAAAAAAATTCGAGAAGGATATTACTGATGATGCCATTAAAAACAATAAATATGAAGTTTACCGCTAAAAAAAGTCTTGTTTTTGTATTTCTGTGCTTGATTTCACTTTCTATGACTGCTCAAGAAATTATTCAAGACGCTGTTGCCCCAAAAAAGGATACCACCTCTAAAACCACCCGAAGAAAAATTGACGGGGTTATCGCTACCGTAGGAAGTTATATTATTTTGGATTCTGATATAGACATGGAATATGTAGAGCTTTCTGCCGGTGGGAATTCTGTGGGTAATATAACGCGTTGTCAGTTACTCGAAAAATTAATGGAAGAGCGTTTGTTTGCCCACCAAGCCCAATTGGACAGTACCATTGTGGTAAAAGATGCTGAAATTAATGCTATGATGGAAGAGCGAATTTCTGTTATTTTGGAGCAAATAGGTTCGTTAGACAAAATGTTGAAGTTTTACAATAAAAAGAATGAGGAAGATTTTCGTTCGTTCTTTTTTGATGTGTTAAAGCAAAACAAGTTGTCCATAGAGATGCGAAATAAAATTGTAGAGAAAGTTGAGATTACACCGGAAGAGGTGCGTACTTTCTTTAAAAACATACCCAAAAATGAATTGCCAACATTTGGAGCCGAGATGGAAGTTTCGCAAATTGTTGTAGAGCCCAAGGTATCCCAAGAAGACAAGCAAGCGGTTATTGATCGATTGAACGACATTCGTAAAGATGTTATGGAAAACGGAGCCAGTTTTAAAACCAAAGCAGTTATTTACACGCAAGACCGAGCTTCGGCTTCTTCCGGAGGGTATTATAAAATCAACCGAAAAACGCCTTTTGTAAAAGAGTTCAAGGATGTTGCGTTCAGTTTGGCGGAGGGAGAAATTTCGAAACCTTTTGAAACGGAGTTTGGTTTTCATATTATCTTGGTAGAGCGAATTCGCGGACAAGAAGTAGAGTTGCGTCACATTCTATTGACCCCCAAAGTTTCGGATGCCGCTTTACGTGAGGCTAAAGAACGTGCCGAATTGATTCGTACTAAAATAAACAATGGCGAAATTACATTTGCCGAAGCTGCCCGAAGTATGTCTGATGAAAAAGAAACCCGTGCCAATGGAGGCGTATTATTGAATCCTAAAACGTTAGATTCTCGTTTTGAATTGACCAAAATGGATCCGGCCTTATACAGTCAGGTTTCCAATTTGAAGGATAAAGAGGTATCGCTGGCCCTATTGGATGAAGATCAAAAAGGTACCAAGCGTTACAAACTTTTGATGGTAACCAATCGTATCGATTCGCATACGGCAGATTATGCTCAAGATTATACAAAGATTAAAGATTTGGCCTTAAAAGAAAAGCAGTTTAAAGAATTGGCTAAGTGGACCAATGAAAAGATATTGGAAACCTACATTCGCATCAACGGTCAATACCGCGAATGTAGTTATGACAACAATTGGTTAAAAAAATAAATTCATATACCTTTCCTAATACCGCACACGTATGTCTGATGTAGCAGCCATTGAACAATTGGTTCAAAAAAGAGTCGAATTAAAAAAAGAAATTTCCAAAATAATAGTCGGGCAGGAAGCTGTAGTCGATCAAATTATTTTAAGTATTTTTTCGGGAGGTCATGCTTTATTGGTAGGCGTTCCCGGACTGGCCAAGACCTTAATGGTTAATACAATTTCTCAAGCTTTGGGATTGGATTTCAAACGCATTCAATTTACACCCGATTTGATGCCTTCGGATATTTTAGGAAGTGAGATTTTGGATGAAAACCGCCAGTTTAAGTTTATCAAAGGACCCCTATTTGCCAATATCATTTTGGCCGATGAGATTAACAGAACACCCCCTAAAACTCAGGCCGCATTACTTGAGGCTATGCAAGAGCGTGCAGTTACTATTGCCGGTCACAACTATAAATTAAGTTTGCCTTATTTTGTTTTGGCTACTCAAAACCCCATAGAGCAAGAAGGAACCTATCCGTTACCCGAGGCTCAGCTGGATCGTTTTATGTTTTCGATCAAGTTGGATTATCCCACCTTTGAGGAGGAAGTTCAAGTGGTAAAAAGCACAACCAATGATTCAAAACCTTTTATCAGCTCTTTGTTTACCGCTGAGGAAATAATAGAAATTCAGCATTTAATTCGACGTATTCCGGTAGCCGATAATGTGATAGAATATGCGGTAACTTTAGTGGGTAAAACCCGTCCCGACAGTCCGTTGGCTACAGATTACATTCGCAATTACATTGATTGGGGAGCGGGACCTCGTGCCTCTCAAAATTTGATTTTAGCTGCCAAAGCTCATGCCGCATTTAAGGGGAAATTTTCTCCGGATATAGAAGATGTAAAAGCAGTAGCCGAAGGTATTTTGCGTCATCGGGTAGTGAAAAATTACAAAGCAGATGCCGAAGGTATCAGCATTGAGAAGATCATTAGTACCTTATTGTAATACGAAAATCAAAATACTAGAGAAACGCTCCGATTTGGAGCGTTTTTTTTTTGAGTTTCAGGTTTAGGATGAACCTCAATAGAATAATTTGGATTGAGTCAAAACAAGGGCATTTTGCCAAATTACCAATTTAGACGCTTAATTTTGGCAATTTTGCATTTTTAGGCGGAAAAAATGGTTTTTGTTGAAAAAAATTTTCATAAAATAGAAATTGTCTAAAAAATGCACTTCAATTGATATAGTTTACTAATAATTTTCTAATGTTACATCGATTTCGTAAATTTGCCACACAAACAAAATAAACCTAAATATTTATGGCTTTTGATATTGAAATGATTGAAAAAGTGTATGCAACTATGGCAGAGCGTGTCGATCAGGCTCGTGCTTTAGTTGGGCGTCCACTTACCTTATCCGAAAAAATATTGTATTCGCACTTGTGGGAAGGTATGCCTTCAC
Organism: Flavobacterium sp.; assembly: GCA_024709705.1. GTDB lineage: Bacteria > Bacteroidota > Bacteroidia > Flavobacteriales > Flavobacteriaceae > Flavobacterium. Next base: position 11,812 of record JANJWE010000329.1, read on the forward strand.
AAGCCTACCAGAGAGGTGTTGATTATGTTGATTTTGCTCCCGATC